>NZ_JARGEF010000223.1:0-13348 GCF_033794725.1 Streptomyces sp. ID05-39B
ATCAT
Source organism: Streptomyces sp. ID05-39B (assembly GCF_033794725.1). Classification (NCBI taxonomy): domain Bacteria; kingdom Bacillati; phylum Actinomycetota; class Actinomycetes; order Kitasatosporales; family Streptomycetaceae; genus Streptomyces; species Streptomyces sp. ID05-39B. The sequence goes on from NZ_JARGEF010000223.1 coordinate 6, forward strand.
TGTCTTTTTTTTTATTTTCTCTTTTTTTTGTGGGCTTGGAGTTTTTTATAAGAGACAGGCGGGGGGAGAGGGACACGGCCGTCAGCCCTCCAGGACCGTGCGCAGGTCCCACAGGGTGCGCCAGGTGGCGGAGCCCTGTTCCGCGCGGCGGCGGACGGGACCGTCCCAGTAGCCGCGCAACCGGGCCGCGTCGGCGGGGTCGTCCTTGCGGACCACGCCCAGGAGGTGGCCCGGCAGCAGTCCGAGCACGTCACGGTCGCCCGGGAAGTAGGCCGCCGCGAGAGCCAGGGCCCCCGCCACGGACACGGCCTCGGCGGTGCTCATCACCGTGGAGGGCCGCTCCACCTCCCAGCCCTCCGCCGACCGGCCCTCGCGCAGATCCCGGAAGGCCGTCACCAGGGCCTCCAGCACCGCGTCGTCGACGTGGAACGGAGCCCCGGCCCGCTCCACGGACGCCCGCGCCTGGCTGCGTACGAGCGCCGTCTCGGCGTCGAGGTCGGGGATGGGGCCGACCGTCTCGAAGTTGAAGCGGCGCTTGAGGGCCGCGGACATCTCGGAGACGCCCTTGTCCCGCAGGTTGGCCGTGGCGATGAGGTTGAAACCGGGTGCCGAGTGCGCCAACGCGTCCTGTGAGCCCGCAAGTTCGGGTACGGCGATACGACGCTCGGAGAGCAACGACACCAGGGAGTCCTGCACCTCGGGCAGACAGCGGGTGACCTCCTCGACCCGCGCGATACCGCCAAGGCGCATGGCGGTCAGCACCGGCGAGGGCACCAGTGCCTGCCGGCTCGGCCCCTGCGCCAGCAACAGGGCGTAGTTCCAGCCGTACTTGAGCTGGTCCTCCGTGGTGCCGGCCGTGCCCTGTACGACCAGGCCGCTGGTGCCGCACACGGCGGCCGACAGCAGCTCCGACAGCATCGACTTGGCGGTACCCGGCTCGCCGACGAGCAGCAGACCGCGCTCGCCCGCGAGGGTCACCACGCACCGCTCGACCAGGGCCCGGTCGCCCACGAACTTGCCCTCGATCACGAGCCGACGCGGCACCCCGTCGGCCGCCTCGGCACCGTCGGGCAGCTTCAGGGCCCGCCCGTCGCTGCCCATGACGAACGTGACGACCGCGCGCGGGGTCAGCCGCCAGGCAGGCGGACGCGGCCCGTCGTCGTACGCGGCGAGGAAGGCCAGCTCGGTGGCGTGCAGATCCTCTCGCGGGACGATCTGGCGGGCCGGGGCGGGGGACAGAGTGGTCGTCATCGGCGCGTGTTCTTCCAGGTGCGGGGGGACGGTGGTCATCGGCGGCGGCCCTTGCGGGTGGCGCGGGTGGTGAGTTCCTCGTACGCCGGGGCGTCACCGGCGCGGACACGGTCCCAGGCGCGCGTGAACAGCTCGGGCACGGGCACCAGAGGCACCGCACGGGCGTGCCCGGGCACCGGGTAGAGCTGCTCCTTCCACACCTCGACCGGCAGCGCGGGTGCCTTGAGATCGAGCCAGCCGCACGGCAGGAAGAGGGTGCGCCCGGCGCGCGGCCGCTTGGCCTCCACGACCAGGTCCGTGGCCGTGAGTTCGGCACGGGCCTTCTTCATTCGGGCGGGCTTCCAGCCGGTCCAGCGGGCGCAGTTGCGGTCCGTCGGGTCGGGCAGGGCGAGCAACTGGAGGTAGAGCGCCGCCGCGTCCTGGCTCAGACCGTGTGCCCCGGCGACCTCCGCCACCAGCTCCGGCACGGTGACCGCCGGGTCCTGGGCGTGCCCGCCGGACTCGTCGGGCCGGTCGGACTCCTGGGGGCCGATGCCGGCGGCGAGGGCACGGGCGAGGTCGTCGCCGAGGAGGGTCCGCAGCGCCCGCAGCCCGCTGCCGCGTCCGGGTCCCGCGAGCCCCTCGACGAGCCCGAACACGGTGTCGTCGGGTCCGGTCAGCCCGGCCGGGCGGACCAGCACCGCCTCCTGGTCCTGGTGCCAGGGGCGCAGCACCAGAGCGTCACCCAGGCGCGTCATACCGTCCGCGTCGGTGCCGCCGGTGGCGGGCATGCCGTACGCCTTGCGCAGTCCGGGCGCGGTCGTGCCCTTCTCCGCCCAGGTGACGTCGAGATCGAGCAGCAGTCCCGGGTCGGTGAGCCGGCGGCGCACCGCGGCGAGCCCCTCGGGCAGGGCGGCGCGCAGCGGATGGCCGTACGGCAGGGTGTAGGCGAGGCCGGCCAGGGAGGCCACGGCGTTCGTCAGCTGGTAGCGGCTGGGCAGCGCCCGCCCGTCGTCGGGGACGAGGTCGCCGTTCTTGCCGGTCCGCTGGACGGTGGTGCGGCTGATCCAGGGCGTGCGGGCCGGGTTGAGCACGTCCTCGACCGAGCCGATGGACACCCCGGCGAGTTCGAGATCGGCAGCGATGTCCTCGGAGAGCCGGACGAACCCGCCGAACCGCTCCTCCCACACGCGTCCAGCGGCTGCCGTGTCCGGGCCGGCGGTCCACAGGTCACCCGGGTTGTCGGGCAGCAGGGCGCCGACGAGGGCGGGCCCGTCGCCGAGCCGGAAGGAGGTCAGCATGCTGTCGCCGAAGGTCTTCTGGCGGGGCTTGAGCCCGATCGTGGCGAGCGCCTGCGTGGCCACCTCGTCCGGCTTGCCGGCCAGCAGCAGCGCTGACTGCACGGGACCGAGCGCGCCCCCGGTCGCGGCGGTGAGCGCGTCCGGCGCGTCCGGCTGCCAGGGGGCGGCGCCCTTGTCCCGGATCAGCTTGGTGACGGCGGTCAGCGCGGTCGCGGGGAACACCGCCGGGTGCGCGGTCTCCCGCTCCAGCACGAAGTGGGCGATCGCGCCGAACGCGCCGGAGGGGTCGTGGTCCAGGGCCAGCCAGTGCACGCGCCCGGTCGCCCGGTCCACCTGCTGGCAGCCGAGCACCACGACGGTACGGCCGTCACGGCGCAGAACCTGGCCGAGGCGCTCGTGCTTGTCCTGCGGCTCGCTCAGCACGATCTCCCGCAGCGCGGCGCCGTCGGCCGCGGCCAGCCGCCCGTCCGCGATCACCTCGAACAGCACCAGGAGGGCTTCCCGGTGCGCGTCGGACACGACCGGGGAGGCGGCGCGGTAGGCGAGTGGCCGCAGCACGTCGAGCACAGAGGGCCACAGCACCCCGATGGCCGGAATGGTGAACTCGTCGCTGCGCCAGCCCTCGGCGGCCCCTGCCGTGCGGGAGCGTTCGGGCAGCGGCCTGCCGTCGGCGGGCTTGCCGGACAGCACGTGGTTCACGGCGCGGATCTGCCGGACGGAGTTCCAGACCTCTCCGCCGCCCCACCAGCCCTGCTGCAGGGTGAGGCCCGCGGTGGCCTCCCGCAGCGTCTTGTCGTCGGCGTGCCGGGGACTGTAGTCGAGGAACATGCCCGCGACGCGCTGCCGTTCCAGAGGCTTCAGCTCCACCGGCGGGGTCACGAACGCGGCGGTCGACTCCGCGAGCCGCAGCACCGCCCGCACGAGCGCGGACACGCCGGTGAGCAGGTGCGGCTCGGTGAGACCGGGCAGGCAACGGGCCACCGTCTCCCGCAGTACCTCGTCGGAGCTGGGGAGGGCAGGGGCGCCGGGGGCGGGGGCTGCCGCTCCAGCGGGATTCCCTGCCGTAGTAGCCGTAGTAGCCGTAGTAGCCGTAGTAGCCGTAGTAGCCGTAGTAGCCGTAGCAGCCTCGGCCGCCTTGGCCGCGGCCCACCGCACGGCATGCTCGGCGAGCGTCTGCGCCCCGGTGCGCAGCACCGTGGCAGCCTGCTCGTCGGTCAGTGCCCGCAGGACTGCGGACGCCGCCTCGTCCCGTGGCCGCATCGCGTGCCAGAAGTCGACCGGCGGGACGAGCCGCGTGCCGGCGGCGAACTGGCCGCCCCGCTCCAGCGGGGTGACGCGCCCCGACTCCCCGGGCTCGGCGGCGCCCTGGGCCGTGTAGAAGGCGATCCCCCGGTGCAGGCTGACGACGACGGGTTCGGCCCCTCCGGGGAGCCGCAGCGCGCCGATGGGCACGCCTCGCGCGACGCCGTCGCGGCCCTTCGGCAGGGAGACCGTGCGTCCGTCCGGCGTGCCGACGGTGGTGCGGGCCTCGGCGCCCTCGCCCTCCTCGCGCACCCAGCGCCCGAGGACCGTGCCATCGGTGCCGAACGGGCTCTGCTCCAGACCGGGCTGGAGCGGCAGCACCGCACAGTGCTGCTGCAGCAGGGTGGCGTCGTCGCGGACGCCCGTCTGCAGGAAGGCGGGCAGCGAGGCGCGTCCGTGCGTGCCGGTGGCGGGGTCGTACTCCAGCCACACGTGCTTGCGTCCCTGCCGCCCCTCACGCCAGTACGAGGTGCCGTCGCCGAGGATGCGCCGACTCGGCGGCAGGACGGTGTCGCCGGTGTGCAGCGTGCGCCCGCCGGTGGCCCGGCCGCCTGCGGGCAGCGGGATCGACGGTTCACCGACGTCGTTGGCGCCGTACCAGTGGGCGATCTGTTCGCCGCCGAGGGAGAAGGTGTCGGCCGGGCGGGCCGACCAGTAGCCGAGCTGCTTGGCGCCCTCTCGCCATGTCACCAGCAGTTCGCCGTCGGTGAACCGGAACGACGGACGCTGCCAGCGGTCCAGTCCTTCGGGCAGCCGCAGATCGTGTTCGAGGAGGATGCCCTCAGGGCCGACGACGATCACCTTGTGCTTGCGGGCGAGGATCAGCGCGGGCCAGGCCTCCTCGACGCGCAGGTTGTCGTCGCGGTCGCGCTTGGTCTCGGCGTCGAGCCGGCCGAGCGCCTCCTCCAGGGCGGGCCAGCCCAGTTCGTCCGGGATGCCGGCGCGCAGGGTGCGGCCGAGCAGCGGCGCGACCTCGTGCGCGGCGACCTTGGCGACGGCGGCGGGGCTGATCCGGTCGGCGATGGTGCGGAACGGGCGCAGCTTGTCCAGCGCCGCGTGCGCGGAGGGCAGACCGGCCGCGGCGGTCAGCTCCTCGGCCGCGTCGTCCAGCCACTCGCGGAGCACGTCGGCGAGGACGGGATGACCTGCCAGCCCCTCCAGCAGCGGCGCGTCGGGCCGGTGGCCGCCGAGGGTGCCGACGGACACGTAGAGCAGCCGGCGGTGGCGCGGGTCGGCCGCGACGGCCGTCAGCTCGCGCCGCCCCGGCGCGGTGTCCTTCAGCCACTGGCTCAGGGGGAGGAAGACGTTCTGGCCGGCGCCGGGCGGGGTCAGCGGCACGCGCTGCGCCAGGCACAGGTCGAGGAGGTCCAGGTCGGCTCCGGCGTGCCAGCGGCCGGTGAAGAGGTCCACGGGCCGGCCGTGGTCGCGCAGCCGCGAGGCCATCCGCTCGACGAGCGCCATCGTGGCCGGCGAACGGCCGCTCACCGAGGAACCGTGCTTGCGGTGCAGGGACCAGCGGCTGAGCCAGTCCGCCGCGTCGACCTCGGAGTCGGACTCTCCGGTGAGGAGCAGATCCGCGCCGCACTCGGTGAGGAGCGCCAGCCAGAACTCGTCGTCCTGCGTGGAGCGGCCCAGGCCGGACGGCATGATCTCCAGCAGCCGGGCCCGGACGGCGGGCTGCTGCTCGGCCAGCAGCACCAGCGTCGCCCGGTAGGTGTTCCAGAAGGACGCGGGCGCCCGGACCGCCGCCGGTGAGGCGATGAGGTCGGCGACCAGCGCGCACTCCTCGGCGGCCCGGTCCAGGCCGGCGGCCTTGATCAGCCCGCGCGCGTCCTGCGGCAGCGAGGCGTACGGCGGCATGCCGGCCGCGCACCGCTCCACCGTCAGCTGCCGGAACTGCGACCAGGCCTCGGCCGGGCTCAGGCGCGCCGCGAGCGCCTTGACGTGCTCCTTGAGCGCCTTCACCGTCAGCGCCCCGGCGAACGCGAACTCCAGGAACACGGCCCGCTGCCGCTCCTCGTCCACGGCCAGCGCGTGCACCCGCTCGGCCTCGCGGGACTTGCCGAAGAACGCGGCGGCGTACGTGGTGTTCTCGTGCTGGAGGAAGACGCGGGCGGCCTGCTCGTAGAAGGTGGGCAGGAAGTGCGGCACGGACCGGCCGAGCCGTTCGCCGAGCGCCTCGAAGCCCTCCTTTGCGGTGCCGGGGCGGGACTTGGCTTGCCGCGAGAGCCGCTCCACGTCCTTGACGAGGGCCAGCGCGTGGTGGCCGTTCGCCGGGTCGTTGACCAGCGCCCAGGCGGGGAAGCCGAGCGTCTCCCGGCGGACCTGTCCGACCTCCGGAGTCTCCGGGTCCCGGACCAGGCCGAGGAAGTCCAGGGCCAGGTCCTCCGCCTCGCCGAGCGTGCCCGGCACCAGCCGCACGATCTTCCGCTCGTCCAGCGCGGGATGCGTGTACGTGCGCACGGTGAGGATGTCGGCGTCCTCGCGGACGGTGGTGCCCGGCGGCAGGACCGCGCCGGCTTCGAGCAGTGCCGCGGAAGTGGTCTCGTCGTACGTCGTCATGCCGCCTGCTCCTCGTCCTCGATGTCCCGCCCGGCGTACAGCGAGGCCGCCATGCGCATGCCCTCCGACCAGGCCACCGGCCCGACCTGACCGAGCTTCAGGGCCCGGCCGGCCGGGTCGGTGAAGGTCAGGGGACCGGTCTCGGTCTCCTCGTAGCCGTCGTAGTCGCCGATCCACACCCGGGCCTCGACGCCCCGGCCGTCCTCCAGGACGGAGCAGACGGCGTTCCCGCCGCGCACGCGGTAGCCGAGCTGGGCGGCCCTGCCGTGCAGGAAGCGCAGCTCCTTGAAGGCGCCGCCCGCGTACTCCTCGACGGAGGTGCCCTCGGTGTCGAGAGCGGAGGGCCGCCGCCAGACCTCGCGGAACAGTTGCTGGGCGCGCTGCTCGACGCCGAGTTCGACGGCGAACTCCCGCAGGTCCTCCAGGTCTTCCAGGAGCACCGGGTGCGGGAGGCGGACCAGGCCGGGGGTGATGCGGACGGTGTCACCGTCGAGGTCGACCAGGCCGAGGCCGCGCTCGGGGTCGGCGTCCCGCAGGAATCCGGCCACTTCGCCGTCCTCCCCGGTGACGACGAGGTCGCGCAGGGCGGCCTGCCACGCCGGGTCGGGCCAGACCCGCGCGAGGACGGCGAACGGCACCGGCAGGGAGCGCACCATCCAGCGCTCCACGTCGGTCAGGCACCGGTGTTCGTGTCGCTCCAGCCATTCGACCAGCTGACGCAGGCCCACCACGGCCGGATCGTCGGCGATCTTGGGCGGTACGGACTTCAACCGCCGCCCTGCCGCGTTGCGGCACACCACCTTGCCGTCGTCTAGGGCAACTTCGTAGTCGCCGGCCGACACCCACCCCATGTGTTGCCTCCCGCACCCGCACTGATCAAGTGACCGGAACTCTAGATCAGGCCACTGACAACGGGTCCTGACGGGAGGTGATGTGGACCTTGAGGTTGTGCACTATCTTGACGCCAGTAAGAAAACAGCCCTAGATTCGCCGCCGTCAGTGCACTGAGTATCCGCACGTTCACGCTCCACCCCCACCGACAGGAGCCGTCCTCATGCGCACCCGCACCCGACCCCGCACCGCCCTCGCCGCCCTGGCCCTGACCCTGTCCCTCACCCTCGCGGTCCCCGCCGCGCAGGCGGACACGCGGGCCGCCGCCCGGCTCACCGGCACCCTCGCCGACGGCGCCACCTGGATCGCCGACGTCCCCGACGACTGGAACGGCACCCTGCTCGTCTTCAGCCACGGCTTCGGCCCGACCGACGCACGCAACGCCCCCTCCGAGGCCGTCCGCCTCGAACTCCTCGCGCAGGGCTATGCGTTGGCCGGTTCCTCCTACGACCCCAACGGCCCGTGGTGGGCGCTGGAGAGCGCCGCCCGCGACCAGTTCGCGACGATCGACGCTGTCACCGCGAAGATCGGCACACCGCGCCGCACCTTGGGCGTCGGCCAGTCCATGGGCGGCCTCGTCAACGCGCAGCTCGCCCGCGACGGCGCCGGCCGTATCGACGGCGCGCTCGGCCTGTGCGGACTTGTCGCGGGCGGCACCGACCTGGAGAACTACCAACTGGACGCGGAGTACACCATCGCCCGGCTCCTGCTGCCCGAGGGCCAGGAACCCCCGGAGCTGGTCGGCCTGGACACGATGGCCGAGGCCGCGGCCACCGCCGACACGCTCACCGCCGCCGTCACCGCCGCGCAGGCCACCGCACAGGGGCGCGCCCGTATCGCCCTGGCCGCTGCCTTCCTCAACCTGCCCGCCTGGGCGCCGGGCGAGACCGCGCCCGCACCGACGGACTGGGCGGAGCAGCAGGAGCAGCAGTACGCCTGGTTCGCGCAGGGCATTCTCAGCTTCATCGAAACCGGCCGCCATCACATCGAGCGGTCCGTCGGCGGCAACAACTCCTGGAATCGCGGCGTCGACTACGCCCGTCTCCTCGCCGGCTCCACGCACGCCCCGCAAGTGCGCGCTCTGTACCGGTCGGCGGGCCTGGACCTGCGCACCGATCTCGCCAAGCTCACCGCGGGCGCCTCGATCACCGCGGACCCGGAGGCGGTCCGCACGGCCGAGCGCACCTCGTCCGCCGGCCAGGGACTCGCCGTACCGCTGCTGAACGTGCACACCGTCGCCGACAACCTGGTGCCGGTCGAGCAGGAGCGCCGCTTCGGCGAGCGGATCCGCGCGGCCGGGGACGGGGCGCTGCTGCGGCAGGCTTACGTCGAACGCGTCGGGCACTGCACCTTCACCACCGCGGAGACCGTCGCCGCGCTGCACGCGCTCGAACACCGGGTGGACACCGGCCGCTGGGACCAGGTCGCGACCCCGGCCGCACTCCAGCACGCGGCGACCGGCCTCGGCCTCGACGGCGCGGCGTACATCCCCTACCGTCCGGCACCGCTGACGGTGGGCCGCGACCGCTGACCGCGGCGGCAGGTGTCCGAGGCGTACCGGCCGGGGACCCGGCCGGTGACGTCAGCCCTCGACCCAGCCGTGGTTCTTCGCGAACTGGGCCAGTGCGGAACGCACCTGGAGGATCTGTTCGGCGGTCAGCGAGGGCGCCGCCGTCAGCAGCGACTCGGTGACGTCACGGGTGAACTCCTCCGTGCTGAGCACGTCGCACAGGACGTCGTCGTCGGCCGCGAGCGGCTTGCCGTCCTCCCCGCGCGCGAGCCGTACGCCGGACGCCTTCGGACCGCGCTCGCCGTCCTCGACCTCGAACTCGACCACGAGGCCCCGGCGCACCTGCGACTCGGGCATCAGCATGTCGTTGACGTGCAGGAAGACATCCTCCCCGCCGTCGTCGGGCGCGATGAACCCGTAACCCCGCTGGCTGTCGAAGCGCACCACACGACCAGCAACCATCCCAACCCCCAACAACCTCGAAACACCCACGTCGGTGGACCTGAGCAGATCGTAGTCACCGCGAAGGCCCGGAGCGACCGTCACGGGCGCGCGGGGCACGGTTCGGCACCGTGGGGGAGGCGGGTCAGGACTCGGCGCCGCCGGTCTTCTCGGCGTCGCGCTGCTTCAGGCGCGCCGCCTCCTTGCGGACCTCGGCCTGGGTGGCGCGCTCCTTCTCCAGCCACGCGGGCCCGGCGTCCTTGATCTCCTGGATCTGCTCGCTGGTCAGCGCCTCCGTGACGCCGCCGCGCGCCAGTCCGGCGATGGACACGCCGAGCTTCGCCGCGACCACGGGACGGGGGTGCGGGCCGTTCTCCCGCAGGGCGCGCAGCCATTGCGGCGGGTTCGCCTGGAGCTCGTTCAGCTCGGCGCGCGTGACGACACCCTCCTGGAACTCGGCGGGGGTGGCGGGGAGGTACACACCCAGCTTCTTCGCCGCGGTCGCGGGCTTCATCGTCTGGGTGCTCTCGTGCGACTTCATGCCATCCAGACTATCGGCCGCGGACCGGGCCGCCGACCACAGCCGGTAGCCTGGCGGGATGACCGACTCGGCGGATTCCCCTTCGTTCCGGCTCGCGTACGTCCCCGGAGTGACCCCCGCCAAGTGGGCGCGGACCTGGCATGAGCGCCTGCCCGACACACCCCTCACGCTCCTGCAGTTGACGCCCGCCGAGGCCGCCGAGGCGCTGCGCGAGGGCACCGCCGACGCGGCCTTCGTACGGCTCCCGGTGGACCGCACGGCGTTCAGCGCGATCCCCCTCTACACCGAGACGACGGTCGTCGTCGTGCCCAAGGACCACGTGATCACGGCGGCGGAGGAGGTGACCCTCGACGACCTCGCCGACGAGGTGGTCATCCACCCGCTGGACGACGTCCTCGGCTGGGAGAAGCTCCCGGGGGAGCCCGCCTTCGAGCGCCCGCAGACCACGGCCGACGCGATCGAGCTGGTCGCGGCGAACATCGGCGTCCTGGTCGTGCCCCAGTCGCTGGCCCGGCTGCACCACCGCCGCGACCTGACCTACCGGACCCTGGTGGACGCCCCGCAGTCCAGCATCGCCCTGTCCTGGCCGCAGGACGCCACGACCGACCTGGTCGAGGACTTCATCGGCATCGTCCGAGGCCGCACGGTCAACAGCACCCGCGGCCGCGGCCGGCAGCCGCCCGCCGAGCCGAAGGCCGAGCGCGCCAAGCCGAGGACCGGCGGTGCCGCCCCGCGCAAGGCCGGCTCGGGCGGGGCCGCGCGGGGCGGCCGCAGCGGCGGCGCCAAGGGCGGCGGCAGGCACGGCACCGGCGGCAAGCCCGGCAAGCCCCGCCGCCGGTCGTAGCGACACCCCGGGTTCATCGGAGAGTGGCCGCCGTCAGCCGCCCGCCGTGCGGCCGATCGACTCGACGAGTGGCAGCAGGCGATAGGACACCCGCTCGCGCAGCGCGACCTCGGTGCGGGTACGGACGACACCGGGAAGGCTGATCAGCTTCTGGATCACGTCCTCCAGGTGGGCGTTGTCACGCGCCACGACCCGGGTGAGGAGGTCGCCGCCGCCGGTGATCGAGAACACCTCGACGATCTCCGGTGCGGCAGCCAGCGCGTCGCCCACGTCGTCGAGGTGGCCCTGAGTGACCTCGATGTGCACGAAGGCGAGCACGGGGTGGCCCAGCGCGGCGGGGGAGAGCGACGGGCCGGTGCCGGTGATCACACCCTCGCGCTCCAGCCGGTCGAGACGGGCCTGGAGCGTGCCGCGCGCCACGCCGAGGAGGCGCGCGTACTCCCGCACGCTCGTGCGGGGCTGCTCGAGCAGCAGTCGCAGGATGCGGGTGTCGAGTGCGTCGACGGCCATGGTGCCCGGACTCCTCCTGTCCTCGGTGATCCGCGGCCGACTGTACCAATGGCCCAGCCGGGCGCATTCCGGGCGGACCGCCCCTCCCGGGTCCGTTGCCCCTTCCGTAACTCTTCCGGGTGCAGGGAGCCTGGGCCAATGGACCAGGGAAATCGGACCCACTTGAGCCAGCGGCGGCAGGGGCCCGTCATGGAGCCGTCGGTGGCGCTGCGGATCCGGCGGCGCCCTTTTCTTGCCGGTCTTCATGGGTGACCGATGGGGGTGCAAGCAATAATGAAGAGGGTGTTCGCGGTCTCGGGCGGCGCCGGACACTCCCGGCCCGGCGTCGTCACCGGCGGGCTCGCCGTGCCGCTCGCCCTGTTCACCGTCACCGAACCCACCGGGCGCGGCCAGGTGCGGGCTGCCTGGCCAGCGGCGGGCACAGAAGTGATCACCGGATGCCGCAGCCACATGTCGCCCTTCAGTGCTGGTCGTACACGAGGAGGCCGTCGTCACGCAGCCGGGCACCAACTGTCGGCCGGTGTTCGGTCAGCCGCCCGTCATGAGACAGGTGCAGTACCGGGGTCCCGCGCGCGAGTACCGCGAAATCGGCGATGATCCGCCGGTGACAGCGCCACCAGACCGCCTCCGCGCACATGACCGTGGTGCGTACCGCCGCGGCCTGCGCGAGCAGCTCGTCCATCGCAGCCACGAACTGCGGGTCCCGTGTGTACCCGGCGTATCCGCGGAAGGAGGCGTTCTGCCAGAACGTGTCGGGTGAGGCCGGCGCGGTCCTGCGGAAGCCCCCGAGTCGGGGTTCCCACCGGTAGGCGATCCCCTGACGCGGCATCCACCGCTCCAGCGCTCCTCGGTTCGTGTCCGGGTTGTGGCGGCTTCCCGCAGCGGTGCGGACATCGACCACGGCCAGCACCTCGGCGCCGTCGAGGAGGGCGGCCAGCTTTTCTCTGGCGGCGCTGCTGTGCCCAAAGGTGAGCAGCTGACCGCGGCTCTGGCCGGTCCGGTTCACCTGTCAGCCGGGTTTGGCGACGGTGAGGAGCACCGCCGCGTCGTCGATCGCCTGCACGGTGTGGCGGGCTTGGGGGATGACGATCAGGTCGCCGCCGCGCCCCTCCCAGGTGGTCTCGCCGCTGGTGAGCCGCACGCGGCCGCGCAGCACGAACAGGGTCGCCTCTCCGGGGTTCTCGTGCTCGGCCAGCGACGTTCCGGCGGTCAGGGCGAGGACGGTCTGGCGCAGCGTGTGCTCATGGCCGCCGTAGACGGTGGTGGCGCTGCGCCCGCTGGAGGTGGCGGCGGCCCGTTCCAGCTGCTCGCGAGCCTGTGCGTCCAGGGAGATCTTCTGCATGTGTGCGGCCTCCAGGTACGTGTGGCGGTATCCATCCGATGGTGTGCCGTTCGAACATCCCGCACATGGCTGTTGCGGCGCGACCGGCTGGACGCGCCGACCGGCATTGACTCCTACCCACTCGCCGGATCGGCGGGGTGTCCCTGTCGGCTGCGGTTGTCTGGCGGATAACACCCATCTCACACAGTGTGGACGTATATGAGATGAGAAGGGGAGAATTTCATGGGCGGACAGGATTCGGCCTTGAACGTGGTGGTGGGTGTCGACGGCTCGCCTTCGTCGCATGCCGCGCTGCGGTGGGCGGTCCGGTATGCCGAGCTGATCGGCGGTGATGTGGTGGCAGTGGCAGCCTGGGAGCTGCCCTGGGCGTACGGGTGGTCCGCGCCCGCGGTGGACCCCACGTTCGACCAGACGATCGCTGAGCAGGGCCTCGTCAACCAGGTGCACCAGGTTCTCGGCGAGGCGGGCGCCGCCGCGGTGCGAAAGCGTCTGGTCAAGGGCAATCCCGTGGAGGTGCTGATCAGCGAGGCGGAAGGGGCCAAGGCCCTGGTGGTGGGCAGCCGGGGCATGGGCGGATTCCGTCGAACGCTGCTGGGCTCCGTCAGTCAGCAGTGTGCGATGCACGCCACGTGCCCGGTCGTCATCGTTCGTGGGACCGTCGAGGTGACGGACGCCGGTACACCGGCCGAGTGAGGCGGCACCCACTGTGGGCGAGGCCTGCTTGGCGACCCCGTCCCATGACGCGCGGACCAGGCGCCGTGCGACGCGCCCGGCACCGCCTTCAGCAGCGACCGGACCCGCGCCAAGGCCATCGGCTACGGCGCGCACTTCGTCAACGGCCAGATCTTCGCCCTGCTGTACTACGCGGC
>NZ_JARGEF010000224.1:0-13252 GCF_033794725.1 Streptomyces sp. ID05-39B
CCCCCCGCGTCACCCCCATACGCCGCCTCGCCCGTACTCTCCCTGCGCTCGTCACGGCCCTTCTCGTCGCCTGCCTGCTGTCCTGGGCGGGGAGCTCTACCGCCCAGGCCGCACCGGGTGACGGCTCGGTCTCCGACCCCAACATCGTCTACGTCGGCCGCTGGGACACCAGCGCCGGCACGGCGGCGGTGCCCTCCTGGACCGGCGCCTATCTGCAGACGGCCTTCACCGGCACCACGGTGAAGGTCAAGGCGAGAAACGCGGTCAACCTGTACGCCGGCATCGACGGCGGCCCCGACGTCTTCCACCCCGGCGTGCGCGGCACGGTGAACCTCACTCCCCAGCCGTTGTCCGCCGGCACCCACACCCTGCGCATTTCGTACCGCTCCGGCGACACCGTCTTCCAGGGCCTGGTACTGGACCCCGGCGCGCGCACCGTCGCGCCGAACGCCCCGTCCCGGCTCGTCGAGTTCGTCGGCGACTCCATCACCGCCGGGGCCCTCACCGACCGGCTCGCACTGGACTCGTACGCCTGGAGGACCGGCGAGCAACTGGGGGCACGCCACACCCAGATCGCCCGGTCCGGCTACTGCCTCGTCGACCGGTCCGGATGCACGGGCCTGAGTACGCAGTTCTTCAGGACGGCGAGCACGGGCGGCCAGAACTGGGACTTCTCCCGCTACCGCGCGGACGCCGTCGTCATCAACGTGGGCACCAATGACATCGGCCACGGAGTGACCGGCGCCTCCTTCCAGTCGGCGTACACCAAGTTCCTCGCCGACCTGCGCGCCACCTACCCGAACGCGCGTCTCTTCGCCGTGCAGACGCTCAAGAAGCGCTACGTCCCCGAGACCAGGGCGGCCGTCACCGCCCGCACCAACGCCGGTGACAGCAAGGTGCACTACGTCGACACCACGGGCTGGCTGACCGACGGCACCGACTACGAGGACGGCAACGGGCATCCCAACGAGGCGGGCCACGCCAGGTTCGCGAACCGCCTGGCTCCCGTCATCGCCGCCCGGCTCGGCGACCCCGCGGCCACCCTGGCGGCCGCTCCCGGCCAACCCGGCGACCCCAACATCAAGTTCGTGGGCCGCTGGGACACCAAGACCTCCGCCACCGCCTACACCCCGTACTGGGCGGGCGCCTACTACAGGGTCGGCTTCACCGGCCGGACCCTCCAGCTCAAGCAACGCGGGACGATCGACTTCTGGGCCAGGATCGACAACGGCCCGGTGAAGTTCTACGACGACGTCAAGGGAACGGTGAACCTGACCCCCTCCCCGCTGTCCGCCGGCAACCACACCGTCCAGGTCAACTACCAGGTGGTCGCCGGTTCCTACCGCGGTGACGCCGTCTTCCAGGGACTGGTCCTCGACAGTGGCGCCACGACGTTCGCACCGCCGGCGTCCGGCAAACTGATCGAGTTCGTCGGCGACTCGATCACGGTGGGGACGACGTCGTCGCAGAACGCCCGCACCGCGTACGGCTGGCTGATCGGGGAACGGCTCGGCACCGAGCACACCCAGATCGCCCAGGGCGGCGCCTGTCTGGTCGTCGCGGCGGACGGATGCGTCGGCCTGGAGCGGCAGTTCACCAAGCTCAAGCCGAACGCGGCCACCCCCGACTGGGACTTCTCCCGCTACCAGGCGAACGCGGTCGTCATCAACCTCGGCACCAACGACGTGGGCCACGGAGTCAGTTCCGCGCAGTTCCAGGCGGCGTACACCAGCCTGCTGGGCAAGGCCCGCGCCGCGTACCCACAGGCGTGGATCTTCGCGTTGGAGACCTTCCGCGGCCGGTACGTCCCGCAGACCCAGGCGGCGGTCAAGGCGGCTGTCGACGGTGGCGACGCCCGGGTCTCCTTCGTCGACACCACCGGCTGGCTGGGTCCGGGCGACCTGTCGGACTCGGTCCACCCCAACGACCAGGGGCACCGCGTCATCGCGGACCGGCTGGCACCGGTCATCGCGGCGCGGATCGGTATGTGAGGGAAACAGTCACCAAGCCTTGATCGGTGCGGCCGACCTGGCGGCGACTGCTCGATCTTCGCGGAGTGGGCTGCACCGGCCTTCACAGTGCGGGCGTCAGGCTGATCGACGTGCAGTGTCGCCCGAGGTACCAGTGGATCCCGACCCCTCATTGCCCGGAGTGCGTCTCTTTTCAGCCATGCCCCTATAACTTCCCCGCACGGAAAGGTACTTCCGCATAGCAGGACCCGTCTGACATCTTGCATCCACCACTCGTTTCGTACGGCCCGGCCGGTGCCCTCAGCACGGCCGGGCCGTCTCCGGAGGACGCATTGATACCCCACATATCGAGCCGCCCAAGACGCACGCTGGTACTTGCGGCCGCGCTCGGCGCCGCCCTCGCGTTCGGCGCCCCGGGCGCCCTCGCGGGCACGCTCCCCGTCGTCCCCTCCACCTTGCCGGCCGCCAAGGCCCAGGCTCCGGCCGCCGTGCCGGCTTCCCAGAGTGCGAGCTGGGTGGCCGGCACGCGTGCCTACCTCGTGATCACCGCCCCCGGTGACAGTTCGGCGGTCCGCTCCGCTATCGCGGCAGGCGGCGGCACCGTCTTCTCGAGCTTCGACGCCATCGGCGTGATCGTCGCCCACTCGGCGTCCAGCGGATTCGCCGCGACCATGCGCGGCGTCGCCGGCGTGCAGCAGGTCGGCGCCACGCGCACCTCGGACGTCCCGGCCGACGCCTACAACCCGGCGCTCCCAGGGAATCCGGCTCAGGCCTCGACCCCGGCCGGAGAACCGGTCCGGGCGGACATGAGCCAGATCAAGGCCGACCAGGCCTGGGCTGTGAACCCGGGCTCCGCCTCGGTCAAGGTCGGCATCCTGGACACCGGTGTGGACGACCGGCACCAGGACCTGGCACCCAACTTCAACGCGGCCGACTCGGTCTCCTGCGCCTACGGCAAGCCCGACACCCGTGCCGGCGCCTGGCGGGACGTCGACACGCACGGCACCCACGTAGCGGGCACAGTCGCCGCGGCCAAGAACGGCAAGGGAGTCGTCGGCGTGGCGCCCGGGGTGACGATCTCCGCGGTCCGGGTCGCCGAGCCGGGCAACGCCTTCTTCTTCGCCGAAAACACCATCTGCGGCTTCGTCTGGGCCGGTGACCACGGCTTCAAGGTCACCAACAACAGCTACTACACGGACCCGTGGCAGTTCAACTGCCCGGACAACATCGACCAGGCCGCCATCATCGAGGGCGTCAAGCGCGCCCAGGAGTACGCCGAGGGCAAGGGCTCCCTCCAGATCGCCGCCGCGGGCAACGAGAACTACGACCTCGCCCACAAGACGACCGACTCCGCGAGCCCGAACGACTCGACGCCGGTCACCCGCACCATCACCAACGCCTGCCTCGACATCCCGACCGAGCTGCCGGGCGTGGTCACGGTCGCGGCCAACGGTACGGGCGTCACCAAGGCCTCGTTCTCCAACTACGGGCAGGGCGTCATCGACGTCGCGGCGCCGGGCAGCAGCGTGTACTCCACCGTTCCCGGCGGCGGCTACGGCAGCAAGAGCGGCACCTCGATGGCCAGCCCGCACGTGGCCGGCGTGGCGGCACTCATCGCCAGCGCCAACCCGGGCATCACCCCGGCGCAGATCCGCGCCAAGCTGGCCGCCCAGGCCAACGACATCACCTGCCCCTCGGACAGCCGCTGCACGGGCACGACGGCCAACAACTCGTTCTTCGGCGAGGGACAGGTTGATGCCCTCAAGGCCGTCGGGACCACCCCGCCGCCCGGCAAGTACTTCGAGAACCTCGCGGACTTCGCCATCAACGACAACGCGACCGTGGAGAGCCCGATCACCGTCACCGGTGTGACGGGCAACGCCCCGGCCACCCTCAAGGTGGGTGTGGACATCAAGCACACCTACATCGGTGACCTGAAGGTCGACCTGGTGGCGCCGGACGGCACCGTCTACACGCTGCACAACCGCGCGGGCGGCAGCGCCGACAACATCGCCCAGACCTACACCGTGAACGCCTCCTCGGAGGTCGCGAACGGCACCTGGAAGCTGCGCGTCAACGACAACGCCGCCTCCGACACGGGCAAGACCGACGCCTGGAACCTGACCTTCTAGCGCAGGGCCCAGCACCCCGCGTACAGCGCGCACTGCGCCGGGCGACAGCTCCCCGCCCGCGACCGCGGACGCCGCGGGCCGCGGTCTGTTCGGCCAGGGCTGCGCATTGCTGGGCGCCCGAGGGCACAGGGGCCTCGACAGCGGTGTACGCCGCGGTCGAGGCCCCTGTGCCGGAGGCGTCCAGGGAAGGCCGCGGACCGCCTGGGACCGGTGTCCAGCTCCCCGTGCGCCTCCCTGAGGAGCTGCAGGGCCGTGTCCGCGCCGACCGCACGGGAGCGGGGCCGCGGCAGCGCGCGCTGCGCCCCCGAGGAGTGCCGGCCGGCTCGAGCGGCGGGCCGCCGTCCCGGCCCGGACCGCGCAGGGGGCCTCGCCGCGGGAGGCATACGCCTTGCGGTTGGCCAGCTCTCAGTGGCACGACGCAAAAGCTCCGCCCAGGACGCACACCGGCGAGGAAGCCGAATGCGGGGGAGGAGGGGCACCGAGCTGCGCGCACGGTTTCGACCAAGCCCCGTAGGGGGACCGCGCACGTCACCACCGTAATTGCGGCTCCTGGTCACTCGTACCGCCCGGCCCAGGTGAGATGATCTCCGACCAACGTCGCCCGACCGGCCCCTCCCGGGTGCCACCTGCCGCTTTCGGTGCTTGGCTGTTCCTGGCAGGGGCGGTGGTCGGATCACGTCGAGTGGGCGCCGAGGCACCAGCCCGATCCCCTGAACCTGAAGCTATACAGTCGCCGTGGCCCGTGCGTGGGCGTCGGACCTCACCACCCATGGAAGGTTCACATGGATTCTGCTGTGTACGCTCCGATGCTGGATCTCAAGCGCGCCACCCTTGATCACCAGCGCACCTACGGATGCGGCTCGCGCCCCTTCGCCGACGGCGCACAGCTGGCGGTCTGGGCCATTGAGGCAGGCGCGTGCAGCGCGGTGGAGATCGGTACTTCCCTTGGATACTCCGCCGCATGCCTCGCCAACGCAGGGATCCTCGTGCAGACCGTGGACCGCGACCCCGTCCACATCGAGCTCGCGCAACGGCATCTGGACGAGCGAGGTCTGGCCAGCCGCGTGAACTGCATGACGGGGGAAGCCGTGGAAGTCCTCGCCGACCTGCCTGCGGGGGAGGCGGACCTGGCCTTCTTCGACGGCATGGAGGTGAGCGTCGCGGAAATCGAGGTACTGGCCAGGACACTGCGCCCGGGCGGGCTGCTGATAGTCAGCAACATGAAACTCGGCGGTGAGGCAGCCGAGGTCCGCGAGCTCATCGGTGGCTGGCAGCCCCGGGAGCACGGCGAGGTTCTGCTCGCCGTCAAGCCGTCACAGGCACGCTGACCAGCCACACTCGAGCGGTCAACGCAACACCGGACACGGCGATGACGCTTGCCGGGATCTGCAAGCCCCATGGACCTCACCGGCTCTGATGCTTCGAGCCGGGCCGGAAGGGCACTCAGGACAACGTCTGCTTCCGGACTCCAGGCGACACTGGTCACGTGATTATCGAACGCGCGTATGCCCATCTCTCCTCGTACGACGAAGAGACCTGGCCCTGGTCAGTGCCCTGCGTGCGACAGCTGCTCGACGAAGGGCTGCGGTTCACCGCACCTGTGACCTTTCTGGTCGGTGAGAACGGCTCGGGGAAATCGACCCTGGTCGAAGCGCTGGCGGAGGGGTTCGGGCTGGACTCCTACGGCGGCTCCCACGACTGGCGCTACGCTTCCCCGCGCGCCAGGTCGACGCTGGGCGAGCGTATGAGATTCGAAGCCGCCTCGGGCCGCGGGCGCCGTATGGCCACCAGTTGGTCAGCCCGCAAGGGCTTCTTCCTACGCGCCGAGACCGCACTGGACGCCCTGGACAGGGAGGGGTTCTCGCCAGACCGTCTCAGCCATGGCGAGGGCTTTCTCGCGGCGTTCCGCGGGAAGTTCCTTCACGCCGGCCTCTATGTTCTCGACGAGCCCGAGGCGGCGCTCTCCTTCTCCTCCTGCCTTGAACTGATCGGGCACATCGACCGGTTGTCCAAGGAGGGCGGCCAGGTCATCTGTGCCACACACTCTCCGATGCTGACCGCGCTCCCGGGCGCTGACATCATCGAGGTCGGTGACCACGGTATGCGCAGGGTCGCCTGGCGGGAGCTCGGTATCGTGGATCACTGGCGCCGCTATCTCGCCGACCCGCACGCCTATCTGCGGCACATCGTCGAACCGTAGGCGGGTCCGCCTCGCCTCCTTGCATGGGCTGTGGCAAGGACGAGGCTCTCGGCGTGTGCCGACGAGCGTGCTGGTGGCATCAGAGCAGCGTGATCTCCTCGCCGACTGACTGCTCGCGGGCCGAGGCGAGGACCAGGGCCGTGGCCGCGGCGTCCTGTGCTGCCACGCCGACCGACTTGTAGAGGGTGATCTGGTCCGGTGTGGTGCGCCCCGCTCTGTGGCCGGCAATGAGTTCGCCGAGCTCGGCGTGCACGTGATCGGCCGTGATGAGGCCGTCGCGGATCGGCATGAGGAGGTCGTTGCTGCCCGCGGGGAACGGGGCAAGCACGGCCTGGCGCGATTCGACGCACACCAGTGCCTCGATGATGGTGGCGTCGTCGACCTCGCGGCCTGCGGGGTTGTATCCCACGGACGTGATGTGCACCCCGGGCGTCAGCCACGAACGGCGGATCACGGGTTCGACGGCGTGCGTCGTCGCGGCGGCGATGTCCGCGCCGTCGAGTGCCTCGGCGTAGCTGGACACGGCACGGACGTCACCCTCCAGTGCGGCGGAGAGTTCCTCGGCCAGGACAGCGGCTTTCGCCGGATCCCGGCCGACGACGCGGATCTCCCGGATCGGGCGGATCCGACAGATCGCGCGGGCGTGGGACCGGGCCTGCACGCCGGTGCCCAGCACCGCCAGTACGGTCGCGTCCTCGCGGGCCAGCAGCCGCGCCGACAGCGCGGAACAGGCGCCTGTCCGCGCTGCGGTGATGGCCCTGCCGTCCAGCAGCGCAGCGGGCTCGCCGGTGTCCGGATCGAACGCCACGATCAGCGCCTGATGGGTGGGCAGCCGTGCCCCGTCGTTGTGCGGGAAGAGTGACACCAGCTTGGTCATGAGCACCCCGGCCGAAGGCAGGAAGCCCGGCATGGCCGCCAGGAAGCCCTCGTGTTCGGGCACCAAGGCGGCGACGCGGTCAGGTACCGAGGCGCGGCCCGCACTGAGGTCTGACATCGCCGAGGAGAGGACTTCGATGAGCGAGTCCACGTCGAGCAGTGCCTCGACCTGCGAGCGGCCCAGAAGCAGCATGCGCCCTCAACCTCCTGACGTCGGTGGTCCGGCCGGCGACCACACCGCCACAGTGTCAACCGCGGCGCTGTTGCTGGGCGGTGTCACACAACTTCTCACGGAATCCATCAGGCAGCCGGGCCGCCTACGTGTCGACGGTGGACGTGTCGAGGCAGTCGACGAAGCGGACGAAGCCGGGGCGGACGTTGTCTTCGGCCACCGCGAACTCTTGCGCCGAGTGACTGCGCAGAAGGCACATGTCGTAGCGGGCCACGGTCGGCAGGGCCTTCTGTCGGCCGTCCGTTCGGTATTCGTGGTGGCCTACCAACTGGCAGGAGTCGTAACGGATCAGGGGTCCGCGCGGCCCTACCGTGTAGCGGTGTGCCCGTGCCTCGGTGGAGAAGTCCTTGAAGGAGAGTCCGGTGTCGTCGCAGTCACTGAAGTGAATCGTGCCGCTCGACCAGACGCTGTCGATGACCTGGACCTGCGGGTTGCGTACTTCGAACCGGATGTCCTGGGCGTGGAACCGCTGTACCGAGTCGTGGTGCCGGGCGACGGGGAAGCGGAAGAACGTGCTGGTGGCGCCGTACTCCTTGGTGCTGTGCGGACGCGTGCCGGTGATGATGTACGAGCCGCCGCGGCAGGTGATCGAGCCGCCGTAGGGGAACTCCAGGAAGTTGCCCCATTCGTACTCGACCTTCATGTCCGTGAACCAGTAGTTGAGGAACTGGTCCTGGTCGTTGGGATCTGCCTGCTGCCGTTGTGAGAGGCCGGAGTAGAGGAACGCTCGGCGGTAGCTGCCGCCGACCCGGCATGCCTCCCAGCACATCTCTGAGTTCGTGTTGGTGCCGTCCAGGGCGAGGCCGAACTCCCATTCCCCCATCCACTCGCACTCCGAGAAGCGGTAGTCCTGGGCATTGCCGGTGGAGTACGAGCTGAAGAAGGAGGCGCCCGGCGTGGCCGAGCGAAACTGGATGCGCTCGAAGGAGAGGTTCGACCAGATGTCCTCGTTGCGGCAGAGGTAGGAGCCCGGGCCGTCGTCCGGACGAAAGACAAGGGTGGTCATGCGCTTGCCCGCGCCGCTGAAGCGCAGGCCGTTGGCCGCTCGCAGCGGAGCGACGCCATTGAGCAGTGCGTGCGCACGGGTGATGAGGAACTCTCCCGCGGGGATTTCGATCACTGTGCGTCCGACCCCCCGGGAGACCCGGGCGGCCGCGAGCGAGTAGGCGATCTCGAAGGCGGCGGTGTCGTCGGTGCGTCCGTCGCCCACCGCTCCGAGGTCGGCCACGTTCAGCACGAGCGGCAGTCGGGTGGATGACGGGTGACCTCTCCGGGGACGGGCGGGGACCGGCGGTGTCGTGGGGTCGCGGTCCGCTCCGCCGACGGCGGAGGCACTGTGAGCGGTCAAGGCCATCGCCCCGATACCCGACGCCGCGCCACGCAGAAGTTGCCGACGGCTGA
Source organism: Streptomyces sp. ID05-39B (assembly GCF_033794725.1). Lineage (NCBI taxonomy): Bacteria > Bacillati > Actinomycetota > Actinomycetes > Kitasatosporales > Streptomycetaceae > Streptomyces > Streptomyces sp. ID05-39B. The sequence continues at coordinate 8,812 of NZ_JARGEF010000224.1, forward strand.
CACGAGACATCCGAACTCCCCGTTCTGCCATAATCGCCTTCTTTCCAGCAATTCATCCCTTAAGGACTTGAATGACGGAGTTTGCTGCAGTGCTCAAACAGCTGTCGACGGCACAGAAGCCGGCGAAGGGAGCATCGCTGTACACCCTGTACGTGAATCGGCCGGCCGGCCGGTTCCTGGCCGCCTTGGCCCACCGTGCAGGGGCGACGCCCAATCAGCTCACCGTCCTGAGCGCCGTGTTCACCTTTCCCGCCCTCGCCGCGGTAGCCCTGATTCCGCCGCAGACCGCGATGGCGGTCTGCGTCGGCGCGGCGCTCGTCATGGGGTTCGCGCTGGATGCGGCGGACGGTCAGCTGGCGCGGAGCCAGCGCTCGGGGAGCCCGTCGGGCGAGTGGCTCGACCATGTCGTGGACTGCATCAAGGTCGTCGCCCTGCATCTGGTCGTACTGGTGGCGTTCTACCGGTTCTTCGCTCTGCCCAGCCCGCTCTTCCTGCTGGCGCCGATGCTCTTCGAACTCGCGGCCGTAGTGATCTTCTTCGCCGGAATCCTGACGGAGAAGCTCAAGTGGCGGGCGCCGGATCATGCTCCGGCGCCCGCTCCTCCGGCGTTGCGGTCCGTCCTGCTTCTGCCGGTGGACTACGGCTTGACCTGCGTCAGCTTCCTATTCCTGGGCAACCAGGACTTCTTCCTCACGGCGTACTGCGGTCTGCTTCTGGCGCACGTCGTGTTCATGGGTGCCTTCCTGCTGAAGTGGTTCCGCGAGCTGCGCTGAGGCAGTCTGCGGCGCTCCGTTGGGTGAAAGCAGTTGCAGGGCGCCGCGCAGCAGAGTGCTGGAGGTGTGCTTGGTGTACGGGAAGTAGACGACCTCGACACCGACCTGCCCGAAGCGCTGTTCGAGGATTTCCCACTTGGGTGTCCCCCGCCAGTCGTCGCCCTTGAAGATGACGTGGAAGCCGACTCGCTTCCACGTCTTCAACTTGTCGACGTCTGCCTCCACGACGGCGTCGTCGACGAAGCGCAGGCTGCGGACGATCTCCAGGCGCTCGGCGAGCGGCACGACGGGAGCGTGGCCCTTCAGGCTCGCGGCCAGGTCGTCGGAGGTCACGCCGGCCACGAGCCAGTCGCAGTGCTGACGGGCCTCCCGCAGGATGTTGAGGTGTCCGACGTGGAACAGGTCGTAGACGCCGGGCGCGAATCCGATGCGTGTCACTGGGGGTCACCCGCCAACGGGTCCTGGGCCGCCGCCTTCTCCTGGGCCGCCGCCTTCTCCTGAGCCGCCGCCTTCTCCTGGGCCGCCTGCTTCGGCACGTTCGCCGTCACCGAGTTCGACTTGGCGGAGGCGTTCGTTCCGTCGGTCACCGCGATGGTGTAGCGATGACTGGTCCCGGCGGGCACGGTGTCGGTGTACGTCATCTGTGGACGGTCCCAGTACGTGGATGCCTTCTTCTTCTGCGCCACGAGTTTGCCGTCGCGGTAGATCCGATACGTCAAGGACGCGTCGTCCCGGTCCCAGGAGGCGCGCCAGGTGAGCGTGACCTTGCCGGGACTGGTGCCGGACAGTGCCAGGGCGGGAACCTTCGGCGCTCCGGTGTCACGGTTGCCGAAGCGCGTCAGGCCCTGCTGGGGTGCGTCGTTGACCCGGGTGAACTCGCCGCCCGCCCACAGGACACCGGACGACACGGCCAGGGTGCGGGGGCCGATCTTCTCCCCGATCCCGTCGTTGGTGTCGGGGAACCAGTGCAGGATCTTGCGGTTGTCGAGCGACTGGGCCAGCAGGTGCTGTCGGTCGCCTCGCTCGGGAAAACCACCGGGTGTCTCGTTGCAGTTGTGCGCGTGGGAGGCGCTGTAGAGGACACCCTTGTAAGGCAGTACGGCCTGGGTGGCTCCGAAGCAGGTGTCCTTCCACACCATCGTGCCGTTGGTGAGACGGCCCGCGATCCGCCCGTCGAAGATGCCGGGCCCGCGGCCCTCGGCGCCCACGTAGAAACGAGTGGTGTCGCGCGCGATCGTCTTGACCGACGACTGGGGAGGGAACCAGCCCGGATACCTGAGTACGGTCTTGCCGCTGGCGGCATCGAGGGCGACGAGTGAGCGCGCGCCCTGGCCGTTGACCGACTCGAAGTCACCCCCGACAAAGAGCCGTCCATGCGAAGTCGCGGCCGACAGCGCCCGTACGGGCAGGTCGACGTCCGCCCGGAAGGGCAGCAGGGATCCAGTGGGGGCGACGGCGGCGACCCTGTTCCTGGGCTGGCCCGCGACGCGGCCGAAATCGCCGCCGAAGTAGATTGCGCGCGCCGTGGTGTCGATGGCGCGGACGGTGGCGGAGACCGCCGGCTTGAAGTTCTTGCGCAGGGAGCAGCCGGCAGTGTCGAAGGCGGCCAGATTGGCCACGCGGACGGATCCGACCTGGCTGAAGGAACCCCCCACGTACAGTACGCGGCCGTCCGGGGAGGCCTTCATGGCCCGCACGGTGTGGCTGTTGCCGGTGAACGACGGCGCGCAGGGCAGGAGTTTGCCGGTTGCCGCGTCGAAGGCGGCGAAATTGCGGCGCTTCACCTGCCGTTGGCCGGGTGCAGCTCCGGGTGGGCGGACATTTTCGAAGGATCCTCCGACGTAGACGACACCCTTCGCTGCGGTCAGCGACCAGACGATGCCGTCCGTCTGCCAGGTGGCCAGCGGATCGGCGGTGAACGCGGGCGCGCCGTCGGCGGCGGTGGCTAGGGAGGTGCCGAGCGGCGCGGTGACGCAGCAGATGAGCGCTGTGACCGCGGCCCTCGCGGCCGGCTTCTTACGGCTTTTTCTCAGGTACACGGGAGTCCCCGGATGGCAGTGGTGTCAGGGAAGCGACGCCGGTGTGGTGACGCTGAGGGTGCGCACGCGTCTGCGTTCATGCGGCGCGGTGCCGCAGCGCTCCGACCAGATCACCCAACCTCAAAAGCGTCCGATATCGGAATAAAGTAATACCAAATACACACGATCCCAAGACCATTCCCACGGCGAGTCCCGACGAGGTGTCGCCCTCGGAAAGCCGGGACGCCACCAGCACCGTCGTCACGGCCAACCCCACTGCGAGCGCCCTGATGTAACCCCGGTCCACGGTCGTGAAGCCCAGACGCATCCGGACGAGCACGGCCGCCATGACGTTCTCCACCACGATCGCCGCGCCCCAGGACGCCGCGGCGCCGAGCACTCCCCAGGCCGGCACGACGAGGACGCCGACGGTCAGTTGAACCGTGAACGCCACTGCGGTGACAGTCAGATGCCAGCAACTCCGGCCGGCCATGAGCAGCACGGTCTGAGCGTTGCCGACAGCGACGTTGACCATGGAGGCGGCGCACAGCACGACGAGCGCGAGGGCGCCGTCGGTGAACCCCGGTCCGAAGACGGACAGGATCGTGGCGGGAAAACAGGCGACGACGCCGAACAGCGGCCACGACAGGGCCACGGTCCAACAGGTCGAGACCCGGTGCAGAGCGCGTGCCTCGGCGAGCCTCTCCACGGCCAGGAGACGGCTGAGTTCCGGCGCGACGGCAAGCCGTACGGCGAGTTGGACCAGGGTGCCCGCCGTGACGATACGGCCGATCGCCGTGTACACCCCCGCTTCCGTGCTGGTGGCAAGAGCCGACAACAGGATGACGCCGACCCAGACAGCACCGATGTCGAAGACGGAGGACACCGCACGGGGTGCGGCGAAGCGCCAGAAGGCCCGCCAGGGCACATCCGCGCCCGCTGCCCGGCGGGGTGTCGGACGCTGGGCGCGACAGCGGCGCAGTGCGAACCAGGCGGCCACCGACCCGGCGAGCGAGGGCAGCAGCCAGGCCGAGGCCAGGGCGGGCACACTTGGCGCACACCAGACGACAGGGATGGCGATCAGCACGCGCAGCACCGGTTTGCCGATCTGCTCCACGCCGACGAACGGCACTACTGTGCCGTATCCCCGCGCCGCGCCGAGCAGCACCGCACCCACGGTGGCGGCGGGCAGGAAGAGCCCGAACAGCCGGATGAGTGCGGCGGCGTCGTCAGGAGGAACCTGGGGCAGGAGGGCGGTCGCCACCGAGGGGAACAGCACCAGAGGCACGGCGGCCGCGGTGCCGGCCACGGTCGCCGGCAGGAGGGCTGTGCGCAGCAGCGCGTCCACCGACCCGCCGCCGTCGACGGCGAGGTCGCGTGGCACGAAGCGCACCAGCCCGGTGTCGGCGCCGAGCTTGCACGTGTTGCTGAGAATGGTGAACATGGCGACGCCCGTGAAGATGACGCCCGCCCCCTGTGCCCCGACGGCCCGGGTGATCAGGCCGACGAGGAGAAACGAGAAGACGGCGTTCGCCACGGACCCCGCCATACCCCACCAACCGCCCCGCGCGGTGGCGGCGACACCACTGGCGGTGGCCTCGGGGCGGTTGGTGGGGTATGGCGGGGTCCGTGGCGAACGCCGTCTTCTCG
>NZ_JARGEF010000225.1:0-13213 GCF_033794725.1 Streptomyces sp. ID05-39B
CCGCCCAGGCCGTCCCCACCCCGGCGCAGCCTCAGATCCCCCGAATATCCCCCACGGACATCCGAGGAGCCCGCCGCGCAGGCGTCTTCCCACTCAACAAGATCAACCGCGCGGCCCGATGCCGCTGCCCCGCATACGGCTCCAGCAGCGCCAGCATCCCCGCGTCATCCGCGGACCGGTCGCCCGCCAACGCCCACCCCACGATCCCCGGCAGATGCAGATCCCCCACGGTCACCGCATCCGCCGCCCCATGACTGCGCTGCACGACCTCCGCGGACGTCCAGGGCCCGATCCCCGGCACCAGCTCCAGCCGGGCCTGCGCCTCCGCCGGAGGCATCCGCACGGCCTCCTCCAGCCGCGCGGCGACCCGCACGGCCCGCAGGATCGTCGAAGCCCGCTTGTTGTCGACCCCGGCCCGATGCCACTCCCAGGAGGGAATCAGCGCCCAGGTCCGGGCCGCCGGCATCACCCACAGACGCCCACCCGCCGCGGGCCCCGGCGCCGGTTCCCCGAACTTGCGCACGAGCAGCCGCCACGCCCGGTACGCCTCGTCGGTGGTGACCTTCTGTTCGAGGATCGACGGGATCAGCGATTCCAGCACCAGCCCCGTCCGCAGCAGCCGCAGCCCCGGCCGCCGATGCCGGGTCATGGCCAGGAGCCGGTGCCGGGGCACGAAGGCGTCGGGATCGTCCGAGGCGCCGAGCAGCTCGGGCAGCCGCTCCAGCAGCCACTCGGCCCCCGGCCCCCAGGCCTCTCCCCGCACGGCACCCGTACCGGGTACGGCGCAGACCCGCAGGGTCCCCGGCCCGCCGGGCGTGAGGCTGGCCCGCCACACCGACCCGTCGGGCAGCACCCGGAACGTCGGATCGGCGGGCCCGCGCCGAAGCGGCCCCAGCACCAGCCCGAGATCCAGCGGCCCGTCCGGCACCCAGGTCCGCACCCGCCCGCCCGCGCCCGCCTGCCGGGGCACTCCGCAGGGCATGGCGGCATCCCCGCCGCGCACGGTCGTACGCGAGGGCCGGGGATCGAATCGTCCTGCCACGAATGAGGTCCTAGCCGGAAGGGGTCGGGGCTCTGTCCCGCCGGAGTCGTCTCCGGCTGCGCCGGGAGGCCCTGGCGGCGTGGGGGTCTGCGGGGTCTGCGGGTCTGCGGGCCCAGCCTCTCACCGAACCTCCAGGAATCCTCCCACCTCACGCACGCCCCGGGCCTTGGGCTCCTCCGCCGCGTGCCCGACAGCCACCGCCCCCATCGGATCCCAGTCCGCGGGCAGCTCCAGCACCTCCCGCACCACGTCCCGGCAGAACATGGTCGACGACACCCACGCGGACCCGAGCCGTTCCCCGGCCAGCGCGACGAGGAAGTTCTGCACGCCTGCCCCGGTCGCGACGACGAACATCTCCCGCTCGGCCGCGTCCCGCCGCGGGTCGCCGTAGGTGTGCGAGCCGTCCATCACCAGGCAGGGCACCACCAGGCAGGGCGCGTTGCGCAGGACGTCCCCGCGCCGCACCCGCCGGGCGATCGACTCCTCGGGCTTCCCGTCCCGCCGCAGATCCTCGATCCACGCGTCCCGCATGGCGTCCAGCAGCCGCACCCTGGACTCCGCCGACTCCAGCAGCACGAACCGCCACGGCGTCGTGTGGTGCGGCGCCGGCGCGGTCACGGCCGCGGCCACCGCCCGCCGTACCGCGCCGGGGTCGACCGGCTCGTCGGTGAAGGACCGCACGGTCCGCCGCTGGGTGACCGCCAGCCGTACCGCCTCGGACGTCCCGAGCCGGAACATGTCGTCGCGCGCGCCGCGCACCATCGCGCGGGCGCCCTCCCCGTCGTCCTCGGCCACGACCTGGGGCAGACCCCGCACCACCGCCACGGGCAGCCCGCATGCCTTGCCCTTCACCAGGTCGCCGGCGGCGGCCAGCTCGTCCGCCGTCGCGACGACGGTGGCGCTGAGCGGATTGCCGTGCGCGTCCGTGCCGCCCCGCAGGTCGTCCAGCACGCGTACGCCCGCGGCGCCGATGGCCACATCGGTGAGTCCCGCGCGCCAGGGCCGCCCGAAGGTGTCGGTGACGAGGACCCCGACGTCCACGCCGAGGCTGTCGCGCAGCCCGGCGCGGATCGCCCGCGCGGAGGCGTCCGGGTCCTCGGGCAGCAGCAGCACGGTCCCCGACGGGGTGTTGGAGGCGTCGACGCCGGCGGCGGCCATGACCAGGCCCTGCCGGTTCTCGACGATCCGCAGCGCGCCGCGCCGGGCCACCACGCGGACGGTCTCCGCGTCGATCGCGTCCTCCCGGTCGTCCGCCCGGACGACGCGGCCCTCCGCCTTGGACACGATCTTCGAGGTCACCAGCAGGACGTCCCCGTCGGCGAGCCCCGGCTCGGCGGCGGCGATCAGCTTGGCGATGTCGTCCCCGGCCCGCACCTCGGGCAGCCCGCCCAGGGCCCAGACCCGGTAACCGGTCTCCGTGCTCACGCGGCCCGCACCTCCTCGGCCAGGGCCAGCGCCTCGCGGGCCATCCGCGCGCTCGCGTCGACGTCCGTCATCATCAGCGGGACCGCCCGGCAGCGGATCCCGGCGGCCTCCACCCGCTCCACGCAGCCGGCGTCGACGGTGTCCACGAGCCAGCCGTCCAGCAGCCCCGAGCCGTAGTGTTCGGCGACCGCCGCGGCCGTCGACTCCACGCCGACCGCCGCGAGCACCTTGTCGGCCATCCCGCGCACGGGCGCGTCCCCGACGATGGGGGAGAGGCCCACCACCGGTACCCCGGCCTCGGCGATCGCCTCCCGGATGCCGGGCACGGCGAGGATCGTGCCGATGGAGACGACCGGGTTCGACGGCGGGAAGAGGACGACGTCCGCCTCCGCGATCGCCTCCAGCACCCCGGGCGCGGGCTTGGCCTGCTCGGCGCCGACGGGCACGATCGCCTCGGCCGGCACGGAGGCCCGCAGCCGCACCCAGTACTCCTGGAAGTGGACGGCCTTGCGCTCGCCGTCCACCTCGACGGCGACATGCGTCTCGACCCGGTCGTCGCTCATCGGGATCAGCCGCACGCCCGGCTTCCACCGGTCGCACAGCGCCTCGGTGACCGCGCTGAGCGGATACCCGGCACCGATCATCTGCGTGCGCACGATGTGCGTCGCGAAGTCCCGGTCGCCCAGCCCGAACCACTCCGGCCCCACGCCGTACGCCGCGAGCTCCTCCTTGAGATGGAACGTCTCGTCGGTCCGCCCCCAGCCCTGCTCCTCGTTGATGCCGCCGCCGAGCGTGTACATCACCGTGTCGAGGTCCGGGCAGACCTTCAGCCCGAAGAGGTGGATGTCGTCCCCGGTGTTGCCGATGACCGTGATGTCCGCGTCCGGCGCGGCCCGCTTCAGACCACGCAGGAACCGGGCACCACCGATGCCGCCTGCCAGAACCACAATGCGCATGCGCCAAGTCTTGCAGGCGGGTACGACAGCCCGTCACACGGTCAGACGCGCACGGCACGCCCCTCGCAGTACGGCGCCGTGTGCATCGGCATCTCGGTCAGACCGGGGAAGTACACGTGCAGGCTCACGGCCGGCTCCAGCGAGTCGTTGACGACCTCGTGGACGTACCCCGGGGCGAACACGCGCTGCGTACCCGGCGCCAACGCGCGCGTGCCGCGCCCGGTGTGCTCGGTCAGCGTGCCCTCCAGGACGGTCAGCACACCGGAGGAGCGGCCGTGGTCGTGGAGCCCGCTGCCCTGTCCGGGCACCCAGGACAGCAGCCACACCTCGTAGCCGGGGCCCGTGCGCAGCCGGTGGTACCAGCGGGTGGTCGCGTCGAACCGGACGAGGTGCTCCCACCGGGAGCGGTCGGCGGCGACGGAACGGGCCAGACCGGCGAACTCGGCGACGGTGGCCGGGTGCTCACGGGGGGCCTGGAGGAGGTGGGGGACTTCGAGGATGTCGCCGGCGATCTGGAGGTCGCTGTCGCTGTTCATGGGATGCGGTGGTTCCTCGGCGGAAGAGGCGGAAGAAGGTGGGGGCTGTGTCACGTGCCGTCCGCCCGGATCACGGGCGGGAGGGGCGCGCCCTGGTGCGGGCGGGGAAACAGGCAGCCGAGTCGCGGTCGGACTCAGGTGCAGCCGGAGCGGAGACGAAGGCTCAACAGCTGGAACAGCAACAACAGCTACAGCGAGCGCGGGCAGCACCGTGGGACCCGGCGGTGCGGGTCGAGGTGAGTGCCAAGTTCGCGAGCATGCCCACAAGGACAGCGGCTCACACCCGCGGTGTCAACTCGGTGGCCGCCATGCGAGACCGGTTCACCTCATCAGGTTCATCTGTGAGGCGAAAGGTTTGTCCATGTCCCCACCGGGACACATGGCGCACAAGCCGGGCGCGCAAACCCGTCGCGATCCAGTGATCCACATGTGATCCGGTTCGCTTCCGGGCGTGTGTCGGAACGAGACCGCTTCCCAGGGCGTCCTTCCCCGCACAGGCGCTGTGTGGGGCGGAGGTCCTCCGGGGCCTTAACTGCTTGTCAAGGTTTATGCCGATTTGAACACTTACTGCATGGCCTTGGTTCCGCAGAGTGAATAAGGGGCCCAATAGCAGATCTCGGCTTGACTCGCCCGGAGCCGCACACTTGTAATTTCACTCGTGTCGTTCAGCCGACATCGGTAACGGCCACGTCACGGGGACGCGAAAGACAGAGCGAGGGGCGCACATGACCGAGCTGGTGCAGCAACTGCTGGTCGACGTCGACGACGCGGACGAGGAACTCGGCTGGCAGGAGCGCGCACTGTGCGCCCAGACCGACCCCGAGTCCTTCTTCCCCGAGAAGGGCGGCTCCACCCGAGAGGCCAAGAAGGTCTGCCTCTCGTGTGAGGTCCGCTCCGAATGCCTTGAGTACGCCCTTGCCAACGACGAGAGATTCGGCATCTGGGGCGGCCTGTCCGAGCGGGAGCGCCGACGGCTGAAGAAGGCGGCTGTGTGAGGACGGCCTCGCCCGAGGCTTCGAACGGCCCGTCGCACGTGGGTTATCCACAGGCGGCGGGCCGTCGTCGTGCCCAGCCGATAGTGTGGGCGCTCGTCCGAGACACCCCGCCGCCCCCACGCGGCGCAGGCGTCCACCGCAGTCCACCGAACCGGGGCCCGTACCTCGATGTCCGTGCACCAAACGGCAGGTCAACGCGACGCTGCCACTCCTGAGTTCCCGCGCCACGTGGTGACCGCGGTCCTCGTCACCCACGACGGCGCCCGCTGGCTGCCCGACGCGCTCGCCGGGCTGCTCGGCCAGGAGCGCCCCGTCCAGTCCGTCATGGCCGCCGACACCGGCAGCGCGGACGACTCGGCCCAGCTGGTCACCGACGCCCTCGGAGCCGACCGTGTCCTGCACCTCGCCCGGCGCACCGGCTTCGGCCAGGCCGTCGAGGAGGCCAACCGCACGGCCCCGGTCCTCACCCCCGACGAACTGCCGTACCTGAAGCGTCCGAGCGGCTGGGACCCCGTCACGCGCACCTGGCGCGACGACGCCTACGACCTGCCAGACCTTCCGCACGGCGAACCCGTCCAGTGGCTGTGGCTCCTGCACGACGACTGCGCGCCCGAGCCCGGGGCCCTCGCCGAACTGCTGCGCGTCGTGGACAACGAAGCCCAGCTCGGGCGGGACGACATCGCCGTCGTCGGCCCCAAGCTCCGCGGCTGGTACGACCGCCGCCAGCTCCTCGAGGTCGGCGTCACCATCGCCCACTCCGGCCGCCGCTGGACCGGCCTGGACCGCCGTGAACAGGACCAGGGCCAGCACGACCACGTGCGCTCCGTCCTGGCCGTGTCCACCGCCGGCATGCTCGTCCGCCGCGACGTCTTCGACGCACTCGGCGGCTTCGACCGCCGCCTGCCCCTCATGCGTGACGACATCGACCTGTGCTGGCGGGCGCACGCAGCCGGCCACCGCGTCCTCGTCGCCCCCGACGCCGTCGTCCGGCACGCCGAGGCCGCCTCCCGCGAGCGGCGCGCCGTCGACTGCGCGGGCCGCACCACGGCCTCGCCCCACAAGGTCGACAAGGCCGGCGCCGTCTACGCCCTCCTCGTCAACAGCCGTACGGCCCTGCTGCCCTGGATCCTCTTCCGCCTGGTCGTCGGCACCCTCCTGAGGACCGTCGCCAACCTCGTCGGCAAGGTCCCCGGACAGGCCCTCGACGAGATCCGCGGCCTGCTGGGCACCCTGCTGCGGCCCGAGCGGATCATCGCCGGCCGTCGCCGGCGCGGCGGCTCCCAGATCGACAAGGACGAACTGCGCCCGCTGTTCCCGCCGCCCGGCGCGACCGTGCGCGCCACCGTCGAACACGTCGCGGGAGACCTCTTCGGAGCCACCGACACCGAGACGACGACCGGAGCCGGCCGGCACGGCGGCGCCGTCGAGTCCGGCCCCGGCGGCGACGACGCAGACTTCCTCGAGATCGAACAGTTCGCCCGCCTCAAGCGCATCGCCCGCAAACCCGGCCCGGTGCTCTTCCTGGTACTGCTGCTCGTCTCCCTCGTCGCCTGCCGCAACCTCGTGGGCGGCGGCGCCCTCGCCGGAGGCGCGCTGCTCCCCGCCCCGGCCGACGCCTCCGACCTGTGGTCTCGCTACCTGGACGCCTGGCACCCGGTCGGCGCCGGCGGCACCCCGTCCGCCCCGCCGTACCTCGCGGTCGTCGCCCTGTTCGCCTCCCTGCTGTTCGGCTCGACCGGCCTCGCCGTCACCGTCCTGCTGGTCTGCTCGGTGCCACTGGCGGGCCTCACCGCCTACTTCGCCTCCCGCCCGCTCATCGGATCGAGCCTCCTGCGCGCGTGGGGCGCCGTCGTCTACGCCTTCCTGCCCGCCGCCACCGGCGCCCTCGCGGGCGGCCGCATCGGCACCGCCGTCCTGGCGATCCTGCTACCGCTCATCGCCCGCGCCGCCATCGCCGCCGCCGGATTCGCCCACTCCTCCGGCACGCGCGGCAGCTGGCGCGCCACCTGGGCGTACACCCTGCTGCTGACGATCACCACAGCCTTCACGCCGATCGTGTGGCCCATCGCGCTGATCCTCGGGCTCGCCGTCCTCGCCGTGCGCCGCACCGACCTCCCCGCCCACGGCCTGCGTTTCCTGGTCCAGCTCGGCACCCCCCTGCTGATCCTCGCCCCCTGGTCCCTGTCGCTGCTCCCGCTCGGCTTCTTCACCGAGGCCGGCCTGGAGTACGGCCCCTCTGCGGCCTCCCCCACCGACCTGCTCGGCATCAGCCCCGGCGGCCCCGGCACGGTCAGCGGCCTGATGCTCATCGGCATCGTCCTGGCCGCACTCGCCGCCCTGCTGCGCACGGAACGCCAGGAGGGAATCCGGACGGCCTGGGCGGTCGCCCTGGTCGGCCTCGTCCTCGCCGTCCTGTCCAACAGCTCCGCCTGGGCCGGCCCCGCCACCCTCGTCTACGGCATCGCCCTCCTCGCCGCCGCCCTCATGGGCGCCGACGGCGCACGCACGCGTGTCGCCGAGCAGAGCTTCGGCTGGCGCCAGCCGGTCGCCGCCCTCATCGCCTTCGCCTCGGCCGCCGGCCCCCTCCTCGTCGCCGCGGGCTGGATGCTCGGCGGCGCCGACGGCCCCCTGGAGCGCCGCGACCCCGTGCAGGTGCCCGCCTTCGTCGCCGAGGAGAGCAACACCCGCGACCAGGCCCGCACCCTCGTCCTGGACAGCGACTCCGCCGCCCACGTCGGCTACATGCTGGTCCGCGGCTCCGGCGCCCGCATGGGCGACGCCGAACTCGCCGCGGCCGACGGACAGAACGGCACGCTCGGCAAGGTCGTCGCCAACCTCGTCGCCGGCTCCGGTGCCGACCAGGCCGACCAGCTCGGCAAGTTCGCCGTGCGCTACGTCCTCGTCCACAAGGGCGCACCCCGCGAGGTCACCCGCGTCCTGGACGCCACGCCCGGCCTGTCCCGGCTCAGCCAGCAGGACGGCAGCGCCCTGTGGCGGGTGAACCAGGAGGTCTCCCGCGCGGCGATCGTCACCGCCGACGGCAAGGGCACCCCGACCGCGGTCGCCGCCGGCCCCGTCGACATCCACACCACGGTCCCCGAGGGCGCCGACGGCCGGATCCTGCGCCTGGCCGACGCCGCAGCCGACGGCTGGACCGCCACCCTCGACGGCAAGCCGCTCACCCGCACGACCGTCGACGGCTGGGCCCAGGGCTTCGAACTCCCCGCCTCCGGCGGCAGGCTGGACGTCACCTACGACGACCCGTTCGGCCACACCGCCTGGCTGTGGACGCAGGGCTTCCTCGCCCTCCTCCTGGTCGTCCTCGCCCTGCCCGGCCGCCGCCGCGACGTCGACGACGACCTCCCCGAGGAGCAGCCCGTCCCCGACCGGGCCGTCGAGGGAGAGGGCCGCCGCGCCCGCCGCCTGCGCGCCCAGGCCGAGTCGGAGTCGGAGCCGGAGGGCCCCGGTCAGGACGAGGACGCCGTCATGGCCCCGCCACGGCCGGAGACCCCGGCCGCCGTACCGCAGCAGCCGTCCTACGCCGACTGGGAGGCGCCGGCCCACCAGCCCGCCCCGTACGGCGCCTACGGCGACGAGCAGTACCAGAGCCCCCCGCAGCAGTACCCTGCGGACGGCTACGACCAGAGCCAGACCTACGACCCCTACCAGGCCGGCCAGTACGACCCGTACGCCTACGAGGCCCGCCCCGAGGCCACCGCCGCCTACGACCAGGCGTACCAGCAGGGCTACGACCCGTCGGCGTACCAGCAGGGCCACGACCCCGCGTACGACCCGGCGCAAGGCCCCCACGGCACCGGCAGTGAGCGCCCCGACGGGAGCCAGCAGTGAACCGCACCACCCTGTCCCTGATCGCCGGCACGGTCGCCCTGGCCGCCATCACCGGCTTCGCCGGCCTCAGCGAGCCGGACGCGTCCGGCACGGACACCGCCGAGGCGGCCGCCGTCCTGCCCGTGGAGCGCAGCGGCCTGCTCTGCCCGGCGCCCAGCGCCTCCGACCTCGCCGAGACGACGTACACGTCGTTCACGCCCGTCACCAAGGGCGCCGGGAGCGACGGCTCGGCCCAACTCCAGGCCGCACCCCGTAAGTCCACGGACACGGCCGCCACCGAGGACGACGAGAAGACGCCCGAGGACGGCCGGACCACCGACAAGGCGGACACCGACAAGGCGGACACCGACAAGGCGGACGACGACAAGAAGACCGCCGCCAAGCCGGTCCTGACCCCCAAGGCGCCCGGCACACCCGTCACCGGCAAGACCTCCGGCGCCGACGGACCCGCGCTCGTCGGCACCGCCGAGGGCGGCTTCGCCCCCGGCTGGACGGTCCAGCAGACCACCCAGGTCACCGCCGGCAACGGCCGCGGCCTGCTCGGCGTCACCTGCGCCGCCCCCGACACGGAGTTCTGGTTCCCGGGCGTCAGCACGGCGGCCGACCGCACCGACTACGTCCACCTCACCAACCCCGACGACTCCGCGGCCGTCGCCGACATCGAGCTGTACGGCAAGGACGGCGCCGTCGTGACGACGGTCGGCGAGGACCTGACGATCCCGGCGCACTCCACCGAGCCGATCCTGCTGTCCACCCTCACCGGCGAGAAGCAGGACGACCTGACGGTCCACGTGAACGTCCGCAGCGGCCGTGTCGGCGCCGCCGTCCAGGCCCTGGACGACAAGCTCGGCGGCGACTGGCTGGCCGCGTCCACCGACCCGGCGGGCACCCTGGTCGTCCCCGGCATCCCCAAGGACGCCACCGCGGTCCGCCTGGTCGTCTTCGCGCCCGGCGACGCCGACGCCGACCTCAAGGTCCAACTCGCCGCGCCCACCGGCCTGATCACTCCGGCCGGCCAGGAGACGCTGCACGTCAAGGGAGGCACGACGACCGCGGTCGACCTCGGTGACGTCACCCGCGGGGAGGCCGGCTCACTGGTCCTGACGCCCGCCGACGGACCGGCGCCGGTCGTCGCGGCCGTACGCGTCGTGCGAGGCAAGGGCGACAAGCAGGAGTCGGCGTTCATCCCCGCCACCGCCCAGGTCGGCGCGCGCGCGTCCGTCACCGGCAACGGCGCCAAGGACACCACGCTCTCCCTGACCGCGCCCACGGGCACCGCCAAGGTCAAGGTCACCGCGTCGGCGGGCACCGGCGGAGGCACGGCGGCCTCCCAGACGTACACGATCAAGCAGGGCACCACCCAGGACGTCCAGCTCCCGGTCCCGGCGGGCCTGAAGGGCACCTACGCCCTGACCGTGGAGAACCTCACGGCCGGCACCCCCGTGTACGCCTCCCGGACCCTGACGGTGACGGACGGCGGCATCCCCGGCTTCACGGTCCAGACACTGCCGGACGACCGGGGCACGGTGGCCGTCCCGGAGGCGGACGAGGACCTGAGAGTGCTGCAGAAGTAGGCGGCGGGGGAGGGCCGGGCGCGCGCTCAGTCCTCCCCGTAGCGCGGATCCACCGTCTCCGGAGTCAGCCCCAGCAGCTCCGCCACCTGCTCCACGACGATCTCGTGCACCAGCGCGGCCCGCTCGTCACGTCCCTTGGTGCGGATCTCCACGGGCCGCCGGTAGACGACCACCCGCGCGCGGTGCCCGTCCCGGGCCGCCATCGTGCCGCCCAGCGGAACCGCCTCGTCGTTCCACGGCTCCCCGGCCCCGCCCAGCCGCGGCACCTCCAGCACCAGGAAGTCCATGTCCGCGATCTGCGGCCACCGCCGCTCCAGCCGGTCCACGGAGTCCTGCACCAGATCCGCGAACACCTCGGCTCGGCTCGCGGCCAGCGGTACCTGAGGGGGCGCGATCGGCCCGCGCATGCCCCGTCCGTGGCGATCACGACGACGAGGGCCGGGGGCTGCGGCACGGGGCGGTACGGGGCTGTCCATCACTACTGAAGCGTAGTCCCCGCCGCCACCGGCCGCCCTGCTCCACGCGGCGCTCCGGACACCGCCCGGCCGCTCCGTTCCGCCGGTCGCCGGCCTGTCGCAGGATGACCATTCCGGCCAAGGTCCGGCTCGATTCCGTATCTCTACGAGACCGCCGAACTCGCGGCAATTGATGGTGTTTGTGCGCATCGATGACCGGACCCGGTCACCTTCCTCTCCCACAGGACTGGTGTTCGTGCAGGTCAGCGGGGTATGACTGGAGTGACCTGTGGGGCGTTTCACAGCACGACACGGTGGAGTGACCTGGTGGAGAGTCGTCGCGGCCCGTTCAAGAGTGCGGTACCGTCCAACCTCGTGAGCCCTGTACGTCGCTGTTCGCGCACCGCCTGCGGCCGACCCGCCGTCGCGACGCTGACGTACGTCTACGCCGACTCGACCGCCGTCCTCGGCCCGCTCGCCACCTACGCCGAACCCCACTGCTACGACCTGTGCGCCGAGCACTCCGAGCGCCTCACCGCCCCGCGCGGCTGGGAAGTCGTCCGGCTCCTCGACGGTTCGGCCCCCGCCCGGCCCAGCGGCGACGACCTGGAAGCACTGGCCAACGCCGTCCGCGAGGCGGCCCGCCCGCAGGGACGCGCGGCCGGAGCCGGCGGCGCGAGCCGCGGGGCGGACCCGATGGAGGTGGCCCGCCGCGGCCACCTGCGGGTCCTGCGCTCACCCGACAACTGACCCGCCCGGTCCCCCCGTTCGTCCGCCACGCGGCCGGACCGTCCCGCCACGACGGCCGCAACCGGACCCCATGCCTCCAGCGATGCCGCTCCGACCCGAGGTCACGGCGCACGTCACGTCTTCGGGTCGGACTCGGCGGACCCACGGCGGCCTGTCAGCCGCGACGGGTAGTTTGTGGTGACTGACAGGACTTTCAGGAAGGTTTGGCCGTGGCTGCTGATCTGTCTCAGATCGTGAAGGCGTACGACGTACGCGGGGTGGTCCCGGATCAGTGGGACGAGTCGCTGGCCGAGCTGTTCGGGGCCGCCTTTGCCCAGGTGACCGCAGCCGAGCGAATCGTCGTCGGCCACGACATGCGCCCCTCGTCCCCCGGCCTGTCCGGCGCCTTCGCCCGCGGCGCCGCCGCCCGCGGCGTACACGTCACCGAGATCGGCCTGTGCTCCACGGACCAGCTCTACTACGCCTCGGGCGCCCTGAACCTGCCGGGCGCGATGTTCACCGCCTCGCACAACCCCGCCCAGTACAACGGCATCAAGCTGTGCCGCGCGGGCGCCGCCCCGGTCGGCCAGGACACCGGCCTCACCCAGATCCGCGAACTGGTGGAGACCTGGTCGCAGTCGACCGGCCCCGAGCCCGCCGCACAGCCCGCGACGATCACCCGGGCGGACACGTTGAACGACTACGCGGCCCACCTCCGCTCCCTCGTCGACGTGACCTCCATCCGCCCCCTGAAGGTCGTCGTGGACGCGGGCAACGGCATGGGCGGACACACCGTCCCCACCGTCTTCGAGGGACTGCCCCTGACCGTCGTCCCCATGTACTTCGAACTGGACGGCACCTTCCCCAACCACGAGGCCAACCCCCTCGACCCGGCCAACCTCGTCGACCTCCAGAAGCGGGTCCGCGAGGAGGGCGCCGACCTCGGCATCGCCTTCGACGGCGACGCCGACCGCTGCTTCGTGATCGACGAACAGGGCGACCCGGTCTCCCCGTCCGCGGTCACCGCCCTCGTGGCCGCCCGCGAACTCGCCCGCCACGGCGGCAAGGGCACGGTCATCCACAACCTGATCACCTCCTGGACCGTCTCCGAGGTCGTCAGGGAGAACGGCGGCAGCCCCGTCCGCACCCGCGTCGGCCACTCCTTCATCAAGGCCGAAATGGCCCGCACCGGCGCGATCTTCGGCGGCGAACACTCCGCCCACTACTACTTCAAGGACTTCTGGAACGCCGACACCGGCATGCTGGCAGCCCTCCACGTCCTCGCGTCCCTCGGCGGCCAGGACACCCCCCTCTCCGCCCTCGTCGCCCAGTACGACCGCTACGCGGGCTCCGGCGAGATCAACTCCACGGTCGACGACCAGACGGCCAGCATCGCGATGATCAAGTCCGCCTACGGCTCCCGCCCCGACACCACCCTCGACGAACTGGACGGCCTCACCGTCACCACGTCCGACTGGTGGTTCAACGTCCGCCCGTCCAACACCGAACCCCTCCTCCGCCTCAACGCGGAGGCCCGGGACGAGGCGACGATGAGGAGGATCAGGGACGAGGTACTGGCGCTGATCAGGGGCTGAGAAGGGCGACAGACCCCCACCCGGCCACCCCCGCACCCACCCCCACCAGCGGTACCC
>NZ_JARGEF010000226.1:0-13076 GCF_033794725.1 Streptomyces sp. ID05-39B
GGCTCCGCCAACCGGGTCGGGAGCCGGACCGTGCCGGGGGCCAGGCGGCCGTCGGGCTCCGCCCGCCTCGGGACGCCGTCCGGCGCCGGGACGCCCACGGGGGGCCGGACACCTACTGACCCCGGGACACCTTCTGATCCCCGTACCGGCTCCCCCGCCGGTACCCCGTCCGGCTCCCCGTCCGGTTCCCCTTCTGGTTCCCCCTCTGGAGGAGTGGCGTGAGCAGCGCGTTCGCCGGCACCGACCTGCTGACCGTGATGCCGGACGTCTCGGCGTACGGCTATCCGCCCGATCCGGGCCTCACCCTGGACTCCGGTGTCCCCGACATGGCCGGCATCGGTACCCCGGACCTGACGGCCCTCTCCGACCCGGTCGGCGAGGCCGTCGGGCAGCTGGCCGACCAGGTCCAGGACATGATCGTGCCCGCGCTCATCGGCCTGGCCGACCTCAGCGGGGCCCTGCTGGTCACGCGGCTGGCGCTGCGCGGCACGCAGGCGCTGGCGGCGTTCAACAACAAGGTCGCCGCCGAGCAGGAGGCGCTCTCCCGGCGCCAGCTGTCGCTGGAGATGGGCAGCGAGTGCTGGCGGCGCGCGGCGGAGGCCGCGGCCGGGATCAACGCGCGGATCACCGTGCTCGGCCTGGAGCCCTCGGGGCCCGGCGACCCGTCGCCGCCCGCCCCGGTGCAGCCCGTCGGCGTCCCCCTCGACCTGCTGTGGAAGCGGCTCGCGGAGACCGAGCGCGCACTGCGCCGGGTGGAGGCGCAGCGCGCGGCCCGCGCGACCGCCCGGCTGCCGTTCGACCACGCGCGGGACCCGGAGCACGCCGACTGGTACGACCGGCTGCGCGAGCGCCGCCGCCAGGCCCTGATCCGGTACGCCGAGGGCGGCCCCGGCCCCGGGTCCGAGCCCGAGCCCGAGCCCGAGGCGACGACGCCGGAGCACACCGAGTCGGCCGCGCTCACCGAGGACGACGTCCTGCGCGAGGGTGCCGAACTGCTGGCCGGGCTGCCGATGGCGTTCACCTCCGCCGGCCGGGACCTGATCGACGACTGCCTGGCGGAGGCCCGGCGGGCCGTGGGCCGGCGGCCCAAGGCGGTGCGGCGCTACCTCGACGAGGCCGCGCTGATCGCCCACAAGGAGTCGGAGCGGGCTCTGCTCGCCGACCGGGTCCGCCAGGACGCGGCCCTGCGCCTCGGCGCGCTCCAGGCCCCCGCGCCCGAGGGCGTGGACACGCTGCCGGACGCCTCCGAGGCCGTCGAGGTGCTCCAGCGGGCCCTGCGGACGGGCGTCGCTCCCGCGGGCGCGGCCGAACGTACGGTCCGGCAGGCCCTGGTGAGCCGCTCGGCCGCTTTGCAGCGGACGTACCTGGTGGCGGCGCTGCGTCGGGCGACCGAGCAGTGGGGCGAGGGTTCGCTGCAGGGCCGGATGGACGCGGACCACTGGGACTTCGCGCCGGCGGCCTGGGGCGGCGAGTACTGGCTGCGGGTCCGCCTCACGTCCGCCGGCCAGGCCCGTGTCTTCACCATGCGCCGGCCACTGACGCCGGAGGAGGAGCGGGACCCGGCCACGGCGGCCCGGGACGCGGAGCGGTGCGCCGAGAGTTCCGGGTACGTCGGCGAACTGGGCCGGCTCACCGAGGCGGAGGGCGTCCGCGCGGAGTTCGCCTGGTCCAGCGGCCAGGTCCGCACGGGCGAACCGGCTCCCGGCCTGACCAGGTCCGGCCGTAAGCCCTCCGCACGGCGACGCCCGGCGCCTCCCAAGTACCGCGACAAGGACCACTGACCGTCACCCCCGTCACCGCCTTCCCGGCGACCCCGGCCGCCATCCCGGCCTTCCCCGGAGGACCCTTGACCAGCTTCCCCGTCCAGTCACCGCCGCACCTGACCAAGGCGACCATCACCCAGACCATCCAACCGCCCTTCGCCGCCGAGCTGTTCACCACGCTCAGCGTCCACTCCCAGTACGTCCTGCACGGCAACGTCCGCGACGACCACCTCGTCGCCGACGTACGGGACGACGGCACCCGCCGCAGCCGCGCGCTGGGACTGGAGGACCTGCTCTGGGAAGGGCTGCGGCGGTCCGGCTACAAGTGCCTGCTGCGCTACGACCAGGTGGCCGGGTTCACCGTCGCCCGCTGCGACGACGGCCTCGACATGAACACGCTGCTCCAGCGCAACACCCGCCGGGTGCCCGGCCGCCCGGACGAGGACGACGGCAGTCAGGCGGCACGGGTCTTCGAGTCCTTCGCCCGCGGCTGGGTCGGTGAGCGGCCCGGCCCCCCGAAGGACAACCCGCGCTACGACGACTACCAGAAGCCGGTGCACGCCGCCCTGCTCATCGACTTCGCCTCCCGGATCCCCACCCAGGCCAACCAGCTGAGCGACGAGGAACGGACGTTCTTCCTGCGCTGTCTGAAGATCGCCGAGGACGCCCGGCCCTTCCCCCGTTCCAAGAGCGGCCGCGCCCTGTTCAACCCGGTGATCTGGCTCACCGAAGGCGAACGGGACCTGCCGGCCTGGCTGGTGACGAGCAGCGTACGGGTGCGCAGTATCGGGGTGCCGATGCCGGACCTCGGCCAGCGTCGCCGTATGGCGCAACTGCTCGCCGGTCAGGCGGGTGTCCCCGAGACCGCCACCAAGCTGGACGTGGGCCCGCTGCTGAAGGGAGCCGAGCGGGAGGAGCCGACGGACGAGGACGTCATGCGGTTCGCGCGGGCGGCCGGCGGGCTCACGCTGCGCGCCATGCGGGAGAGCATGCGGCTGGCCCGCGCCCGCCGGCTGTCGTTCGCGGAGATGGACCAGGCCGTGCGCCTCTACGAACTGGGAGTCAGCCGCAATCCGTGGACCGGCGGCGCGGTCGCCGACAGCATCCGGGACGGCGAGAAGGCCATCGGCAAGCGGGTGCGCGGCCAGGAGAAGGCCGTCACCCAGACCCTGGACGTGCTCAAACGGGCCGCGCTGGGCCTGTCCGGCGCCCAGGCCGCGTCGACGTCCGTGCACCGGCCGCGCGGTGTGCTGTTCTTCGCCGGACCGACCGGCACCGGCAAGACGGAGCTGGCGCGGGCGGTCGCCACCACCCTGTTCGGCTCGCAGGACGCCTGTCTGCGCTTCGACATGAGCGAGTTCTCCGCCCCGCACTCCGCCGACCGCCTGGTGGGCGCCCCGCCCGGGTACGTCGGCTACGAGGCGGGCGGCGAGCTGACCCGCGCGGTGCGCGAGGACCCGTTCCGGGTCGTGCTGTTCGACGAGATCGACAAGGCGGACAAGGGCGTCCTCGACAAGTTCCTCCAGGTTCTGGAGGACGGCCGGCTGACCGACGGCCAGGGGGTGACGACGTACTTCAGCGAATGCGTCCTCATCTTCACGTCCAACCTGGGCGTGCACGGCCCGACGGGCGTGGACGGGCGGCCCCTGTCCTCCCCGGCCGGGCAGGGCCGGCTGCCCGAGACCCCGGACGAGCGGGCCGCGTTCGAGAAGGAGATCCTCGGCAACGTCCGCCACCACTTCGAGCACACCTTGAAGCGGCCCGAGCTGCTGAACCGGCTCGGCGGGAACATCGTCGTGTTCCAGTACATCGACGGGCCCACCGCCCACCTCATCTTCAAGGGGCAGCTGCGCAACATCGTCGAGCACATGCGCCACCAGGGCGGGCTGACCCTGGAGGTGCTCCCCGAGGCCGAGACGGTCCTCGCCGACGAGTGCACCCGCGACCTGCACAACGGCGGCCGGGGCATCGGCATGAAGCTGGAGACCCACCTCATCAACCCGCTCGCGCGCGGCATGTTCGACCTCGGCGTGCACCTGACGCCGGGCACGGTCGTCACCGTCTCGCGGGTCACCGTCCAGCCGGACGGCAGCGTGCGCCTCGACATCGAGGCCGTACCCGGAGAGAACACCCGGGACCGGCGGCCACCGTGGTGAGGGACGAGTGGGAGCGCCCGCCGCGCCACGTCGACAAGTCGCTCGCGGAGGGCGTGGACCTCGACGACGAGCAGGAGGACGAGGAAGGGGAGGAGACTCCGCGCCGGCCGGACGACGGGGGCGACGGGGGCGACGGGCCAGAGACCCCGGACGACAGGAGCGACGGGCCACAGCCCCCGGACGACGGGAGCGACGGGAGCGACGAGCCGGAGCCGGAACCGCCTCCCTGGCCGACCGCCCCACCGGAGCCCGTCGCGCCGCCGTCACGGGTCCACTCCTGCTGGTCATGCGCCGCGGACGTCCCCTCCGGTGCGTCCGCCTGTCCGGAGTGCCAGGAGTCGGCCCGTCATCTGCGGCTGATCAGCACCCGGCCACAGGTCGATCTGCGGCACGGCAGCTGCGGCCCCCTGAACCTGGGCCGGCATCCGACCTGGGCGGCGCCCGACGTGGCCGCCGCGCTCGACGGCGAGCAGGGTGTCTCGCGCCGCCACGCGAGCGTCGAGATGACCCCGGACGGCGGCCTGTGGCTGACGGAACACCCGGCCGGCACCCTGAACGGCACCTTCGTCAACGGCGAGCGGGTGCCGCCGGGCGACCGGGTCCCCGTGACGGACGGGGACACCGTACGGCTCGGCAGGCATTGCGCGTTCACGCTGCTCGTGGTGGAGCCGCCCGCATAGGGCGGCCCCGGACCGGCGGGAGCGGGGGCGGAGGTCAGTCCGCGGGCTCCGGTGGCACGATCGCCGCGCGCAGGGGGGCCAGCAGCCGGTTGGCCGCGTCCACCCCGGCGAGCGTGGCGAGGTCGTGGGAGACCAGGGGCTCGCTGTGGAGCGGCACCCTGTCGCAGCGGTCCCCGAACAGTACGAGCGCCTCGCGCGGCCGGTGCCGCCGTGACTGCCAGAGCAGACCGTGCGCCTCCTTGGCCTGACGGCGCAGCTCCTGCGCCCAGTACCGGGTGCGCGGGTAGTCGTCGGGATCGCAGTCGAGCAGCCAGCTCGTCTGGCAGACGGCCGCCAGGTCCTCCTCGGTGCGCAGCGACACGAAGGTCAGCTCCATGGTGGTGACGACCTGGGCGAGCGTGTACCGGCTGGCCTGCGCCCACGGCACCAGCCGGGCGCCGACGACCGGGTCGAAGTCCATGGACCGCAGGAACACCTCGGCCAGCGCGGTGGTGGGTTCACGGGTGGCGTACAGGTACGGGTAGCGGTCTTCGGCGGTGCAGTCGAAGCGGCTGCCGCCGAACAGGGTGTGGGCCGCGACCGACTTGAAGCCGGTCGCCGGGTAGCTGGTGCGGTGGCAGCGCCAGAGCGCGGTGCCGGCGGGGAGCATCGTGACCCGGGGGACCATGGTGATCTCCGGGGGGATCTGCCGTGTCATCGGCCGCCCTCCTCGACGAGGGCGAGCGCGGCGTCGGCCAGCCGGTCGTCCGGTACCCGGCCGAGCAGCGAGGCCGGCGGTCCGCCCAGCCAGGAGTTGCGGCCCAGCCACCAGTCGGCGGCGCCCCAGGGGTCGCGGTCGGCGAGCAGGATGCGGTTGATCCGTACGACGATGTCCCGAGGCTGCCCGGTGTCCGGGTCGAACTGGAACTCGGGGCTGCGCGGCCCGTCCTCGGGATCGGCCAGCACGATGACGTCGGCGGGCCCGTCGCCCGCCGCAGGACTCCCGGCCGGCGCGGCGGCCCGCGACGGCACGGTGAGCAACCGCCGCCGCGCGGCGGCGATGACGGCGGCGACGGGGTCGGGGTCGTCGTCGGCGGCGGCGGCGGCTACGGAGTCTGCGGCCAGGGGGTCGCCCCCTTCCGGATCAGCGCTTACCGGGCCGACGGTCACCGGGCCGGCGGCTCCCGCTTCGGTGCGGTCCTGCTCGCCCGCCGCCGGTGCCGCGTACAGCTCCTCCAGCGCCGCGAGGACCGCCTCCGGCGTCGGCACGGTCGTCGTCGTGGCGATCGAACGGTGGTCGGCGTGCAGCAGTTCGGCCAGTACGCCCGCCTCGTCCGGGACGGGCCACAGGGCGCGGACGATCGCCATCACGGCCATGCCAGCCCGCTCGGGGTCGTCGCCGACCTCCCGCAGCCGTTCCGTCATGGCGAGGAAGTGCCGGTACTGGTCCTCGTCCAGCCATTGCCGAAGCTGTTCCCGGTGTCTGACGAGAAGGGCCAGCAGCTCATGCGTGTCCAACGGTGTTCCCTTCGGGTCGGACCGGTGCGGGGTTGCCCTGATGGATGAACGGCGCCCAGGCGTCCGCGGACAGGGCCGGCCTGCCCTTGATCCGGGCGGCGAGCGGACCGGAGAGCCCGGGAAGCGTGGGCCGGCCCGCGTCCAGCGCCCACAGCTGGGTCCGCCGCAGCGCCTGCGCGGGGTCCGCGCCCTCGGCGAGGAAGTGGTGCAGCGCGTACATGAGGACGGCCGAACTGGCGTCGGGAACCGACCACTTGGAGCCGATGACGTCGGCGGCCCCGCGGGCGACGAACGCGGTGGTGAGCGTGAGCGTCTCGTCGTGGTCCCGGTTGCTGAGGTCGGTCTCGCAGGCGCTGAGCACCACCAGGGGCCCGGCCCCGCCGCCTCCGTCCACGGCGGGCGCCCCGAGCAGCCGCCGTACGGTGAGCAGGCCCGCGTCGTCTTCGGCGCCGCGCGGACGGTGCAGCAGCAGCCTCGACACGGTGGGCAGGTCGCCGGCGATCCCGTGGACGCTGAACTCCACCAGGGTGGCGGGCCGTTCGCCGGTGCCGCCGGGTAGCAACGGCAGCAGTTCGTCGGGGGTGCCGTCGACGTCGAAGACGTTCCGGCTGAGGAAGCCGAAGCAGCGGGCGCGCGGATAGAAGGCGGCGCGAAGCGCCTCGACCTCGTGCTCGGCGTACGCCAGCGTGGCGCGCGGGTCGGCGACCAGGACCGGGGCCTCGGCCAGGGGCAGCCGGGTCCGGGCGGCGGACCGTACGAACTCCGCCCCGGACGCGGCGTAGCTGATGACGGCGTGGTCGAGCGCGTACACGGGCCGATCCCCCGCACCCGGGCCGAGCCGGGCCGCGTGCCACGGCACGATGCCGAGGTTCCCGGCGGGCAGCAGCACCAGCCGTACGGGATCGTCGGGGCGGGCGGGGCGGCCGGGCCGGACGACGTCCAGGACCGGCCTCATCACGGCGGGCCCCGCCCAGTCGCACAGCTCCTCCAGGGCCGCCTCCCAGGCCGCCACCGCCTCCGCGCGGCCGGGCGCCGAGGACGGTACGCCGGGTGCGGTGACGGCGGAACGGGCCCGCGCCGCGTCCACGTACCGTTCCAGGGGCGCGCGCCTCGCCGCGGCGAGGCCGGTCAGCTCCAGCGACAGCGGCGCAAGGCCGGGCCGTACCACCAGTGCCCGGCCGGGTCCCTCGCCCTGCCCGACGAGCAGATGCACCACGGCGTCGACCCCGGCGGCCTCCGCCGCGTCGGACACCTGCTGCCAGCCCGGCCCGGCCGAGACCCCGGCGGTACGCAGCGCCCCCAGGGCCCGCCGCCGCAGGGTGCTGGGGATGAGGGTGTCGGCGTCCTTGCGGTCCTCGCGGGCCGCTGCCGTACCGGTGTCCGCGCCCGCGCGTGCGGCTTCCCGCCACCGTGCGGCGAGGTCGGTCTCGCCGCACGCCTCCAGCAGTTCCGGCACGCTCGCCGAGGCCGCGACCGCACGCAGGACGAGGGCGCGGCCGGCCTCCAGGACGCGCAGCGCGGTGGCGGCGTCGCCGGACTCCGCCGCCCAGACGGCGGCGGTGACCCCGCGGTCGGCCGCCGCGCGGGCCGCTTCGAGACCGTGCTCGGCGCCGATCTGGAGCAGCACGTCCTCGGCGACCTTCTCCAGCAGCCGCTCGGTCGCCTCCAGCGCCCGCTCGGTGTCGCCGGGGCCGCCGCGGCGCCGGTACTGGTCGGCCAGCTTGCGGTACACGTCCTGCGCGGTGCCGCACCCGGTGAGGTCGCCGATCTCGGCGCGGGCCGCTTCCAGTTCCGCGAGTACCGCCGCGAGGACCGCCGGATCCCCCCGCCGGTCGTACTCGATGTCGAGGACGAGGGCCATGCCGAGCCGCGAACGGATGTCCTGGTCGGCGGCGACGCGGGGACCGCCGAGCGCGGCGCGCAGCTCCTCGACGTCGTCCAGGAGGCTGCCGGCGGAGGGGTCGATGTACTGCTCCAGCGCCTTGCACATGGCCCCGACGGGCGCCACGATCCCGCGCAGCGCGAGCGGCATGCCGGGGTGTTCCTTCGATTCGCGCAGATACATCAGCGCCCGCCGCAGCGGTGGGGTCACCGTGCCACCGGCCCGGCCGATGGCCATGGTCCGGCGCAGCTGCAGGAAGCCGAGGACGAAGAGGACGATGCTCGCCGAGCCGCTGTCCTGCGACAGCTCCTGACGCATCGCCAGCAGCCGTTCGCCGATGTCGTCGAACGCGTCGAGGTCGTCCTCGGGCGCGTCGCAGACCCGCTGGTACTCCAGGAGGGCGCGGCCCGTCTCCATGAACTCCCGGCCGGCCGTGCCCGAGGCCATGCCGTCGGCGAGCGCCGCCAGGTCGATGTCCTCGGTGAGCAGGCGCTGCGCGGCCTTGGCGTCCTCGATGTTGCCGCCGTTGAGGGCGGCACCGGAGAGCAGCGCCGCCTGGAGGACGGCCGCCACGCCCGGCGGGACGTCCTGGTCCTGTCCGGCCAGGAGCAGCGGCTCGGCCGCCTGCACCAGGTCCTCGGGGTTGCCCGTGCGCATCGCCATGCCGAAGCGGGCCAGCCCCGCCGTGGTCTGTTCCTGCCAGGAACCGCGCGGCAGCCCCTCGACCGCGCTCTCCAGCTCCTCGGGACGCAGGATGCCGGGCGCGAACAGCTCCATCAGCGGGAGCATGTCGTTCGCGGCGAGTTCCACCTGCTCCCGGATCTCCTCCCGCGGGCCGCCCATCTCCACGGGCGTGGCGTCGGGCAGGCCCTTGAGGAGTTCCATCGCCGCCCCCATGAACATCTGGAGCTGCGGCGGCATCGCGCCGGTCGCGGTGGCGAAGTTGCCCAGCTCCAGCAGGGAGTCCCGGTCGCGGGCGGTCTGCATCATCCGCAGCAGCGTCGTCCAGCGTTCCAGGTCCGGTTGGTCGGACGGGTCGGCGGTCTCCGCCAGTTCCGTGAGCAGGGCGCCGACCTCGGCGAGGTCCTCGCGCAGCACACTGCTGTCGGGTGCCATGAAGGTGGCGCCGACCGTCAGTACGTCGATCATGTCCCGCCGGCCCTGGAAGGCGAGGTCCGGCAACTGCGGCACCAGCAGCCTGATCAGCAGCTTGGTGACGGCCGTCCGGGACCGCGTCTCCCGCTCGGTGACGGGTTCCTGCTCGCGGGCCTCCCTCAGCAGGAGGATCGCCTCGGCCCGGTCGGCCGCCGGGTCGGCCGACCCGCCGTGCGTCGTGCCGGACAGGTGGCGGACGGCCAGCAGCGAGCCGCGTGCCATCCGTAACGCGCGCCGCCCGGCCCCGTCCGTCTCCCGCTCGGCGTCGGCCAGTTCGCGCAGCATCCGCTCGGTCGCCGCCGGGTCGGGCGGCCCGCCCCCCTCGCGGGCGTCGGCCCACTCCTGACTGACCGCGGTGGCCCGCCGGAACAGCTCCCGCGTCCGCGCTTTGCCGTCGTCCCCCGCGGCCGTCCCCTGAGTCCCGCTCACCGTCACGCGCGCCTCCCCGGATCCCTTTCGCCCACATACTGGCGCCGCGACAGGGCCCGCGAGGCGGTTTCGGCCGCATTTCAGCCGCCCCGACCGGGAAACAACCGCGCTGCGGGGGAGTCAGGGGACACCGGAAGCGCCCACCATCGAGGCAGGGGGCGTCCGCGGCCCGCCGGGGCTACGGATCGGGGGAGGCCCTTGGCCCGCGGCCGCCCCCTCCCAGGCGCCGGGCGCGGGAGGAAAGCCGGCCGCGCGCGGAGCGTGGGGCCACAGGTGGAGCACCGGCCAGGCGTGGCGCGCGGCGGCCGCATGCGGAGTGGGGCTAGAGCCCGACCCCGACCATCACCGGCTCGTTCACCAGCGTGATGCCGAACGCCTCCCGGACCCCGGCCACGACCTCCCGGGCCAGGACCAGCAGGTCCTCCGTGGTGGCCCCGCCGCGGTTGGTGAGGGCCAGGGTGTGCTTGCCGGAGATGCGCGCGGGCCCGCTGCCGTAACCCTTGGTGAAGCCGGCCTTGTCGATCAGCCAGGCCGCGGAGGTCTTGGTACGCCCCTCCCCCGCCGGGTAGGCGGGCGGTACGGCGTCCCCGCCGAGCCGCTCCTTCACGCGCGCGTGGAACATCGCGAAGTCTGCGTCGGTGAGGATCGGGTTGGTGAAGAAGGACCCGGCGGACCAGGTGTCGTGGTCCTCGGCGTCCAGGACCATCCCCTTCCCCGCACGCAGCTTGAGGACGGTCTCGCGGGCCTGCGTGAGCGGCACCCGGTCGCCGGGTTCCACGCCCAGCGCGCGTGCCGTCTCGGCGTACTTGACCGGCGCGGACAGCCCGTCGGCGTCCTCCAGGGCGAAG
Organism: Streptomyces sp. ID05-39B; assembly: GCF_033794725.1. Taxonomy (NCBI): domain Bacteria; kingdom Bacillati; phylum Actinomycetota; class Actinomycetes; order Kitasatosporales; family Streptomycetaceae; genus Streptomyces; species Streptomyces sp. ID05-39B. Next base: position 10,411 of record NZ_JARGEF010000226.1, read on the forward strand.
CGGACGCGCAGCACGACATAACGCTCGGGGTCGGCCTTGAAGCGGCTGTGCCGGTAGGAGAAGGCGCATTCCTCGTTGCCCAGGGTGACCGTCTCTGCGGCACGGCGGTCGTAGGCGATCACCTCGGTGACGGTGGCGGAGACCTCCTGGCCGTACGCGCCCACGTTCTGGATCGGGGTCGCGCCCGCCGAGCCGGGGATGCCGGCCAGGCATTCGACGCCGGCCAGCCCTGCCTCGACGGTGCGGGCGACGGCGTCGGTCCACACCTCACCGGCGGCCAGCTCCAGCGTCGTACCGACGAGGTCGAAGCCGCTGGTGGCGATGCGCAGGGCGGTGCCCGCGAAGCCCTTGTCGCCGATGACGAGGTTGGAGCCGCCGCCGATGACGAGCAGCGGCGTGCCGTCGGCGTCGGCCTCGCGCACGGCGGCGACCACCTCGGCGTCGGTCGTCGCGGTCACCAGCCGGGTGGCGGGGCCGCCCAGCCGGAAGGTGGTCAGCGGGGCGAGCGGGGCGTCGTGGAGTTCCAGCACCCGCCCAGCCTACGAGACGGCACCGACAGCCCCGTCCGCGCACTCACCCCGACGCGTCCATGCGTAAGGGGCGCCCTCAAGGGAGGACGCCCGTCCATGCGTAAGGGGCGCCCTCGAAGGAGGACGCCCCTTACTCACACCGCTGCCGGCGGGACCCTCTCAAGGCCCCGGGCGTCACCCGCCCGGTCCGGCCCGCCTCAGGCCAGTCGTACGACCGCGCGTGACATTCCCAGCACCTTCTGCCCGCCGCTGGTCGCCGTCAGGTCCACGCGGACCGTGTTGTCGTCGAGCTTGGCGCCGATCTTGCCGCTGACCTCGATGGTCGCGCCCCGCTCGTCGTTCGGGACGACGACGGGCCGGGTGAAGCGGACGCCGTACTCGACGACCGCACCCGGGTCGCCGACCCAGTCGGTGACGACCCTGACCGCCTCGGCCATGGTGAACATGCCGTGCGCGATGACGTCCGGCAGGCCCACCTCCTTGGCGAACTTCTCGTTCCAGTGGATCGGGTTGAAGTCCCCGGAGGCACCCGCGTACTGGACGAGGGTGGCACGGGTCACGCCGAACGACTGGACCGGCAGCTCGGTGCCGACCTCGACGTCGTCGTAGGAGATCTTCGCGGTCATCTCAGCCCTCCTCCGCCGCGCGGGCGACGAGCTTGGTCCAGGCGGTCACGACGTGCTCGCCGGCCTCGTCGTGGACCTCACCGCGGATGTCCACGATGTCGTTGCCCGCGATGGACTTGATCGCCTCGATCGTCGAGGTCACCGTGAGCCGGTCACCGGCCCGCACCGGGCGCCGGTAGACGAACTTCTGGTCACCGTGCACCACCCGGCTGTAGTCCAGACCCAGCTGCGGGTCCCGGACGACCTGCCCCGCGGCCTTGAAGGTGATGGAGAACACGAAGGTCGGCGGGGCGATCACATCGGAATGCCCGAGCGCCTTGGCGGCGTCCGGGTCGATGTAGGCCGGGTGGGTGTCCCCCACGGCCTCCGCGAACTCGCGGATCTTCTCCCGGCCGACCTCATAGGGATCGGTGGGCGGGTAGGTCCGCCCCACGAAGGACTGGTCGAGCGCCATCTGCTCGGCACCTCCTGGTTGCTCTGCGTCGCTCTACTGACCGGTACTGGTCGCTCAACGACGCGAGGCCGCCCCCGATCACTCGGGGACGGCCTCGCGTACGAGCCTGTAACTATCCAACTATCGCGTTTCGCGATGCGCGGTGTGCGCATTGCAACGCGGGCAGTGCTTCTTCATCTCCATGCGATCCGGGTTGTTACGCCGGTTCTTCTTGGTGATGTAGTTCCGCTCCTTGCACTCCACGCAGGCCAGCGTGATCTTCGGGCGGACGTCGGTGGCAGCCACGTGAGTGCTCCTTGACGAACGGATGGGACATATACAAAAAAAGAGTAGCCGATCGAAGGACCGACCCCACAATCGGCTACTGTCAGTAGCGGTGACCGGACTTGAACCGGTGACACAGCGATTATGAGCCGCTTGCTCTACCGACTGAGCTACACCGCTTTGATGGGATCAGGTCCCGTCTCGCGACGGGAACCTCACCCACCAGAGCCCCAATACGGAATCGAACCGTAGACCTTCTCCTTACCATGGAGACGCTCTACCGACTGAGCTATTGGGGCGAGCGATGAAGACATTACACGGTCCGCAGCCGTTCACCCAAATCCGTTTGTCCGGCCCCGCCCGACCCCGTTCCGCCCAGGTGGCACACGGCTCCTGAGCCCCTCGGACCCACCGGACCACACCGGTACGACTATTGCTCTCCTCCCCGTCGGCGCCGGACGGCCGTCCTAGGCTCGACTCACTCTGCGTGATCTTGCCCGAGCCCTGCGGGCACCGAGCCCCCACTCTCTGCCGAGCCCCTGGAGCGCGATGCCCGACAGCCAGCCGCAGCCGCCCCCGTCGTCCGGTGCGCCGGGAGGCTCCCCGGACGGGCGGCCGGACCCCGCAACCCTCCTGCTGTGCGGCGCCCGCCTCACGGACGGCCGGACCGTGGACGTACGGCTGGGCCGCGGGCGCATCGAGGCGGTCGGCACCGCGGGCAGCCTGACGGCCGGGCCCGACCACACCCCCGGCACCCGCGTGGACCTCGCCGGCTACCTCCTCCTCCCCGCC
>NZ_JARGEF010000227.1:0-13038 GCF_033794725.1 Streptomyces sp. ID05-39B
CCCCCCCCCACCCCCCCCCCCACCCCCCCAAAACCCCCTCGCCGTCCCTCCGCCGCGCCCACGTCCCCACGACACGCCCGTCCCACCACACCGTCGGCCCCACGTTCCCGCTTCTGTCGAACAGGGCGGGCCGCAGCTCCGGGGCGAGATACCAGTCCCGTGCCTGCCATCCCATCGCCGTGGGATCGAGGGCCGGCAGCAGTGCCGCCCACGGCTCGGCCGGCGCGGCGACGGGATCGGCATCGCCCTCGGCGACGTACCCCGTGCCCTCGTCCAGCGACACCGCCCGCGCCCCGATCGCCGCCAGTGCCCGCCGCACCTCCGTCACCCGCCACCCCGTCCACCACTTCAGGTCGGCCTCGGTCGCGGGTCCGCACGCGGTGAGCCATTGGCGCAGCAGGTCCGCCTGGGCGGCGGCCTCGTCGAGTTCGGGATGCGCGGGGGCCAGGGCCCAGCGGAACTGGGACGAGGTCCAGGAACCCAGCGGACGGCCCCGGACCACCTTGCCCTCCAGCCCGAGCACCTTCAGCAGGCGGGTGGAGACCGAGTGGACGCCCTCGTAGCTCTTCCCGGCCGCGTACACGAACTGCTCCCGCAGCCGCGGCTCCTCGCGCGTCAGCTCCGCCGCCGTCGCCTGGCCCAGGCGCCCCAGCACGGCGAGCGTCGACTCCTCGACCTCCTTCAGCCAGGCCGCGTCCGGCGCACCCGCGTCGGCCATGCTCTTCAGCAGCGAGGCCCGCTCGCGGGCGGCGACCGTGAGCCCGGTCGAGGCGTGCACGACCGCCGTGCGTCCGGTGGGGAACACGAACACCGTGTGCCGCATGCCGTGCATCCGCACCAGCGTCCGGTCCCGGTACAGCGCCCGGTCCGTCTCCCGCACCGTCACCGACGCGTCGGCGAGCCGTGCCCCCACCGCCAGGTACACCGTCGCCGGGTCGCTCCCGTGCAGTGCGAGGAGTGCGTCGGCGACCTCTTCCGGCGTCCGGGCGCGAGCCGCCGGCGCCAGCCGGTGCCGCAGGGCCAGCCGGGCCCGCCGCTCCGCCCCGTCGATGTACCGCACCCCGTCGCCCACGCCGCCCATGCCGCTCTCCGTCCGTCGCTCCGCGTCCCTGCCGTCATCCTCCCCGACCCCACTGACAACGGGCCGGCGTCACCCGTCCGGCGGACCCGGCAGGAGCGCACGGCGCTCACACGTGCCCCTCACGCGTACGCCTCCAGCAGCCCCGACACGTACGCCTCCAGCCGCCCGCCCAGCACCTGCGCCGTCAGGTCGGTGCGGCCCAGCTCGCGCCACGGTCCCGCGAGCTTCGCCGCGTCGGGGGAGTAGGCCAGGGCGTCGAGCAGCCGCCAGTACAGGTGGTCGGCGCCCTCGGCCAGGCCGTGTCCGCCGTACGCCTCGTAGCGCTCCCGGAAGCCGAGACCGTACTCGGGTCCGTGCATGAGGGCCAGGGCGGTGGAGCAATGTGCGACGTCCAGGTCGGCGGGGCCCCACGAGGTCTCCACCCAGTCGACGACCCCGCTGACGCGCAGCCCGCGCCCCGAGCCGTCGCTGTCGCCCTCGCCGTCGAACAGCACGTTGCCGGGGTGGAAGTCCCGGTGCAGGAAACGCCCCTCGTAGGGCGGGGGTTCGCGGCGGATCACGTCCACCGCCCGCTCCCACAGCGCCCCCGCGGGCGTGCGGACCCGCTCCGCGGACGTCCACGCCTGGTACGGCCGCGGCCGGTCACCGGGGACGACCCGGTGGATACGGACCAGCTGGGCCGCGAGCAGATCCAGCCGGTGCTCCAGTTCCTCCTCGTCAAGGCGGACCCGGCCCGGCAGTGCCGACATCAACAGGGCGGGGTGGTCGCAGAGTTCACCCCTGGCGTCGACGGCCACCAGCCGCGCCGCGGGGATCCCCTCCTGCCCGGCGAGCAGAGTCAGCATCTCCGCCTCCCGCGCCAGCAGGCCGGGTGCGTGACGGCGGAAGAAGGGTTTCACGAACGCCCGCAGCACCAGTTCCGTGCCGTCGTCGAGGGTGAGCCGACGCATCTGCGCAGTCCAACCGCCCCGCAACGGGAGGGAGTTGACGATCGCACGACCCTCCGGTACCTGTTTGGCCAGCCAGGCGCGGGTCGCCGACCAGCCGCCCTCGCAGAGGCCGGTGAGCACGGCACCCACGAACGCCCTCCGGTCGTCGACGTGATCGCGGAACCAGGCCCCCAACTGATGGTCGGCCTCCGGCAGTTCGAGGCGGGTGTACTGGGCGCGGGCGGCCAGCGCGTCCTGCACCGCCTCGGTGACCCCCGCCGGGATCACCGCGTCGGTACCCGGTACGGCGAGCACCGCCCGCCCCTCGTACGCCCGGAGCGCGTCGAGCGCCGGAGCCGCCCGCCAGCTCCCGGGCGTCCGGATCAGCGAGCTGAACAGGCCGTCCCCGTCACCGAACGGCACGTCCCACGCCGCGCCCGCGTACACCGCGGGGGCGCACAGCCCCAGGGCCGCGACGCGTTCCCCGTAGTGGGCGGCGAGGTCCGCCACCGTCTGCCCGCTCATGCTGAACCCGACGAGCACCAGCGGACCATCCGCCGGCACGTACGCGTCGATCACCGCCACGGCCTGCTCGAAGCGCCGCCGCAGGCTCAACTCCCGCAGTGCGCCCGTGCTTTCGCCATGCCCGGAGAAGTCGAGGGCGAGGGCGTGGCAGCCGCGCACCCTGAACTCACCGAGCAGCGGCAGCAGTCGCTCCTTGCTGCTCCGGCCCGCACCGTGCAGGACGACGGCGGTGGCCGCACCGGGACCGCCGCCGCCATCGCCGTACACACCGCTCAGACGCTCACCGCCGTGCTCGTACACCCAGGCTCTCATCGCCCCATTCACTCACGGGTCACTCACGGCTCGGAAAGGAAAAGGAGATGCACGTCGAGTGACCGCCTCCCTACTCTGGGGAGACCACCCACCCCCACCTCCACCACACAGCACACCCGTCCGTCCACACCCAGGAAGGAGGCACGCCATGGGCACCGTCGTTCTCTCCGGGACCACCGTCCTGGTGGTCCTGGGATTCGGTGACCACCTGTACTGGATCGCCGCGGTCGCCGTCCTCTACCTGTACGCGCGCCACGGCCGTGGCTCGTCCTCGACGCCGTCGGCCCCGGGCGGAAGCTCTCCGCAGGGCCCCGCCGCCACCTCCACCCCCGCGTCCGCACCTACCTCGTACAAGGCCTACCGGGCACGCCGTGACCAGCAGGCCAAGTGGGAGCGCCGCTACGCCCGCGAGCGCGGCGGCAGGTAAGCAGGTATCCGGGCCCGCGGCCCCTCACAGTCCGGGGGCGCCCCACAGCGGGAACCAGCGGCCGAGGTCCTCCTCGGTCCGCAGGTCGTCCCCGAGCGCCGCCTTCACCTGGAGTTCCAGCGCGCTGTCGCGCGCCTCGCCCCCACTCACGAGAGGGTCCGCAAAGTCCCCGGGCGGAGCAAAGGGTTCCTGTGCACCACCTGTACCAGGGGCTCCCCGTGCGCCATCTGCGCGCCATCTGCACCGGGCGGCTCCCCGAGTGCCACCCGTACCGGGAGCCCCGTCAGCCCCGTCAGCCCCGTCAGCCCCGTCAGCCCCGTCAGCGCCGGACCGTCATGACCCCGCGCCCCTCATCCCCGTGTACGCCCGTTCCGCTAGTACGGTGCCTGGAACCGCGAGTACCCCAGCAGCAGGATCACCGCGATCACACAGCCCAGGACGATCGCCGTCGACGACCATGACGACCGGCGGGGTGTCCTCGGACCCGGGTCGGCCCGGAAGGGCTGGGGCTCGGGCGGGTTCTCCTTCCAGCGGGCGGCCAGCATGCGGGCGCGCGCCGAGGGCTCCTTGTGCTCCGCGCCGTCGGCCCACTTGATGTCGAACTCCCGCTCGGCGTCGTCCTGTTGGGACATCTCCGTCTCTCCCCGTCACCCGTCTCGAACAGTCGTGCCAGAAACCATACGACGACGCCCCCGCCCTGAGAAACCAGGAACGGGGGCGCGGCGCAGCGGGCCGACGGCCTGCGCGGGTCGGTCACACGTCGAAGTACAGCTCGAACTCGTGCGGGTGCGGACGCAGCTGGAGCGGCGCGATCTCGTGGGTGCGCTTGTAGTCGATCCACGTCTCGATCAGGTCGGACGTGAAGACGTCACCGGCGAGCAGGAACTCGTGGTCGGACTCGAGACGGTCCAGGACGGCCGGCAGCGAGGTCGGCACCTGCGCGACGCCCGCGTGCTCCTCGGGAGCCAGCTCGTAGAGGTCCTTGTCGATCGGCTCGGCCGGCTCGATCTTGTTCTTGATGCCGTCCAGGCCCGCCATCAGCAGGGCGGAGAACGCCAGGTACGGGTTGCCGGAGGAGTCTGGCGCGCGGAACTCGACGCGCTTGGCCTTCGGGTTCGAGCCCGTGATCGGGATACGCATCGCGGCGGACCGGTTGCGCTGCGAGTAGACCAGGTTGACCGGGGCCTCGAAGCCGGGGACCAGGCGGTGGTACGAGTTCACCGTCGGGTTGGTGAAGGCCAACAGCGACGGGGCGTGCTTGAGGATGCCGCCGATGTAGTAGCGGGCCATGTCCGACAGGCCCGCGTAACCGGCCTCGTCGTAGAACAGCGGGGAACCGCCGGTCCACAGCGACTGGTGGACGTGCATGCCCGAGCCGTTGTCACCGAAGATCGGCTTCGGCATGAAGGTCGCGGTCTTGCCGTTGCGCCAGGCGACGTTCTTCACGATGTACTTGAACAGCTGAAGGTCGTCGGCCGCGGCGAGCAGCGTGTTGAACTTGTAGTTGATCTCGGCCTGGCCGGCGGTGCCCACCTCGTGGTGCTGGCGCTCGACCTGGAGGCCCGACGCGGCCAGCTCCAGGGAGATCTCCGCACGCAGGTCGGCGAAGTGGTCGACCGGCGGGGTCGGGAAGTAGCCGCCCTTGTAGCGGACCTTGTAGCCGCGGTTGTCCTCCAGCGCACCGGTGTTCCAGGCGCCCGCCTCGGAGTCGATGTGGTAGAAGGACTCGTTCTCCGACGTCTTGAAGCGCACGGAGTCGAAGACGTAGAACTCGGCCTCGGGACCGAAGTAGGCCGTGTCGGCGATACCGGTCGACGCCAGGTACGCCTCGGCCTTCTTGGCCACGTTGCGCGGGTCACGGGAGTACTGCTCGCCCGTGATCGGGTCGTGGATGAAGAAGTTGATGTTGAGCGTCTTGTCGCGGCGGAAGGGGTCCACGCGCGCCGTCGACAGGTCGGCGCGCAGCGCCATGTCGGACTCGTGAATGGCCTGGAAGCCGCGGATCGACGAGCCGTCGAACGCCAGCTCCTCATCCGGGTCGAACGCCTCGACGGGCAGCGTGAAGTGCTGCATGACGCCCGGCAGGTCGCAGAAGCGGACGTCGACGAACTTGACGTCCTTGTCCGCGATGAACTTCTTGGCCTCGTCGGCGTTCTGGAACATCCAGCTCCTCCTACTCCCGACCGTCGAGCCGGGGTGGTAGTTCGTTCGTGCGGCCAGTGCGGTGGCACACGCTGTCGTCGACCCTAGGGACGGGTGGTTTCTCGGGCGTGACCCATTTGTTTCGCAGAAGTTAACCGGCCCGGGTTCCACCGTAACGCCCGAGCACCCCGGCGTCCCGCGCGCAAAAGGGTGCGCAGTACCGTGGACGGGTGGACAACAGGCAAGCAATCGGATCGTGGCTGTCCGGGCCCCGCGCGGCCATGGAGGACGCCGGTGCCGACTTCGGATACCGGGGCGAGCAGCTGGGTCTGCCGGAGGAGGGACCGGGCTCGATCGCCCGCCCCGGCCGTCGGCTGGGGGCCCTGGGCGTGGACTGGGGACTGTGCGTCTTGATCGCATACAGCCTGATCACGCACGGCTACGGTCCCGCGACCAGCAACTGGGCCCTGCTGATCTTCTTCGTGATGAGCCTGCTCACGGTCGGCACGCTCGGTTTCTCTCCCGGCAAGCGCATCTTCCGCCTGCGCGTGGTGGCCCTCGACAGCGGCACTGTGAACCCCCTGCGCGCGGCGGCCCGCACGGTCCTGCTCTGCCTCGCCGTCCCCGCCCTGATCTGGGACCGCGACGGCCGCGGCCTCCACGACCGCGTCGCCCGCACGGTCGAGGTCCGCACCTGAGGGTGAGCAACGGATGAGACAGACGAGGTCATGAGACAGACGAGGCCATGAGACACACAGGGCGCTGTGAGGAGACACGCAGGACGCTCCTGAGGCCCACGCGGCCTGCGAGGTCCACGACGTCCACGAGGCCGATGAGGCTCACGACCCATGTGAGACGGACGACGCACGTGACGCACGACGAAGGGGGCGCCCGGACCTAGGTCCGGGCGCCCCCTTCGTCGTGAGGCTTCGTGTGTGACGGGGATCAGCGGGGCCGCTGTCCGCCCTTCGGCAGGCGCATGCCCTTGGGCATCGGGCCCTTCGGCAGCGGCATGTTGCTCATCAGGTCGCCCATGGCGCGCAGCCGGTCGTTGGTGGTGGTCACCTGGGGACCGGTCAGCACCCGCGGCAGCTTCAGCATGGTGGTCCGCAGCTTCTTCAGCTCGACCTGGCCCTCGCCCGTGCCGACGAGCAGGTCGTGCACCGGGACGTCCGCGACGATCCGGTTCATCTTCTTCTTCTCGGCCGCCAGCAGGCTCTTCACCCGGTTCGGGTTGCCCTCGGCGATCAGCACGATGCCGGCCTTGCCGACCGCGCGGTGCACCACGTCCTGGCTGCGGTTCATCGCCACCGCGGGGGTCGTCGTCCAGCCTCGGCCGATGTTGTCGAGCACCGCCGCGGCAGCGCCCGGCTGGCCCTCCATCTGCCCGAAGGCCGCCCGCTCCGCCCGGCGTCCGAACACGATCGCCGTCGCGAGGAATGCGAGCAGGAATCCGAGGATGCCCAGGTAGATGGGGTGACCGATCAGGAAACCGATCGCGAGGAAGACACCGAAGGTGACGATTCCGACAGCCGCGAGTACAAGACCGATCTTCTTGTCGGCCTTGCGGGTCATCTTGTAGGTCAGGGCGATCTGCTTCAGTCGCCCGGTGTTAGCGGCGTCCGCCGCCGTGTCCTTCCTCGCCATGCCACGCAGTCTACGTGGCCCGGGGAGCGCCGACGACGGCAGTGCCCGCAGAGGGCCCCGACGCGACCCGGAGATCCCCAGGAGAGGAACGCGGGGACGGTCAGAGACGGGCGGAGGTGGCCTCTTCGAGGACGCGCTCCGCCTCGAAGCGGTCCTTGGCGCGACGGCGGTCCTCCAGGACGGACGTCCAGGCGTTGCGCCGGGCGGTGCGCTGGCCGCCGCTCATGAGCAGGGACTCGACGGCGCGCAGGGCGTCGGTGACGGACGGGATCGCGGTGGCGCGAACGGGCGCGGCCTGCATGGTGGGGGTTCCCCTCGAAAGCGGCTTGGCACGGATCTACGTGGTGTGACATCAGCGTCACTGATTGGTGTTACCAGGGCATGACCGACCGGTCAAACCCCCATGAAGCCTTGGTGCGAGGGGCCGAAATGCTGACGCGGCCCTGACGTACGCCCTCATCTGCGAGGACGGTCAGGACCGCGTGGAATCAGCCTCTACTGCCGGGTAATCACTTGTGCGTGAATTCACACGCTCGCTCCCCGGCGTACGGCCCGGCAGGCGGGGAGCAGGAGTTGACGGAGTGTCAGACGGCCTGGACGGCCACGAAGGAACCGCGCTTCTCGACGGCCATCTGGTACAGGCGTCCGGCGCGGTACGAGGACCGTACCAGCGGGCCGGACATGACGCCCGAGAAGCCGATCTGCTCGGCCTCCTCCTTCAGCTCCACGAACTCGTGCGGCTTCACCCAGCGCTCCACCGGGTGGTGGCGCACCGACGGGCGCAGGTACTGCGTGATGGTGATCAGCTCGCAGCCCGCCTCGTGCAGCTGCTTGAGCGCCTCGCTGACCTCCTCGCGGGTCTCACCCATGCCGAGGATCAGGTTGGACTTGGTGACCAGGCCGACGTCGCGCGCCTCGGTGATGACCTTCAGGGAGCGCTCGTAACGGAAGCCCGGACGGATGCGCTTGAAGATCCGCGGGACGGTCTCCACGTTGTGCGCGAAGACCTCGGGGCGCGAGGAGAAGACCTCGGCGAGCTGCTCCGGCTCGGCGTTGAAGTCGGGGGCGAGCAGTTCGACCTTGGTGCGGCCGGTCTCGCGGTTCGCGGTCTGCGCGTGGATCTGGCGGACCGTCTCCGCGTACAGCCAGGCGCCGCCGTCGGCCAGGTCGTCGCGGGCGACGCCGGTGATGGTGGCGTAGTTCAGGTCCATGGTGACCACGGACTCGCCCACCCGGCGGGGCTCGTCGCGGTCCAGCGCCTCGGGCTTGCCGGTGTCGATCTGGCAGAAGTCGCAGCGCCGCGTGCACTGGTCACCGCCGATGAGGAAGGTCGCCTCACGGTCCTCCCAGCACTCGTAGATGTTCGGGCAGCCGGCTTCCTGGCAGACCGTGTGCAGGCCCTCGCTCTTCACGAGGTTCTGCATCTTCGTGTACTCGGGACCCATTTTCGCCCGGGTCTTGATCCACTCGGGCTTGCGCTCGATGGGGGTCTGGCTGTTACGGACCTCCAGGCGCAGCATCTTGCGTCCGTCGGGTGCGACTGCGGACACGACCGGCTCCCTGTAGCTTCGATTCTTCGGCGTACACCAGGGTACGCCCGTGTTTGTTGAGCCCTATCGGTGAGGCCAACCCTTAAGACCCGGGGGGCCATTCCCTCGGTGGCCGGGCGTCGCCGTCCTAGGCGGTCGCCCGCTCGATCTCCCGCGGCTTCAGCTCCGCGTTCTCCAGTACGTCCTTCAGGTGCCGTTCCGCGACCGGCAGCACCTCGTCGATCGTGACGTCCCGGCCCAGCTCGTTGGCCAGGGAGGTGACGCCCGCGTCGCGGATCCCGCACGGGATGATGCGGTCGAACCAGGCGTTGTCCGGGTTCACGTTCAGCGCGAAGCCGTGCATCGTGACGCCCTTGGCGACCCGGATGCCGATCGCGCCGACCTTGCGGTCCTCGCGGCGCTGGCCGGCGTTGGAGGGCGCGTACTCCGGGCCGTTCAGCCGGGGGTCGAACTCCTCGTCGTGCAGCCGGGGGTCGAAGTCCAGCGACAGCCCGCCGAGCGAGGGGCGCTGCTCGACCGGATCGCCCAGCACCCACACCCCGCTGCGGCCCTCGACCCGCGAGGTCAGGACACCGAACTCGGCGCAGACCCGGATCAGGGCCTCCTCCAGCCGCCGCACGTGCGCCACCACGTCCACCGGGCGGGGAAGCTTCTGGATGGGGTAGCCCACCAGCTGGCCGGGGCCGTGCCAGGTGATCTTGCCGCCCCGGTCCACGTCCACCACCGGGGTGCCGTCCAGGGGGCGCTCGCTCTCGACCGTGCGCCGGCCCGCCGTGTACACCGGCGGGTGTTCCAGCAGCAGCACGGTGTCGGGAACCTCGTCCGCGAACCGCGCCGCGTGCACCAGGCGCTGCTCGTCCCACGCCTTGCGGTACTCGACGGCGTCCGCTCCGAAGCCCATGCGAACGAACCGCAACTCACTCACGGCAAGCGCCTCCCTAGGCGATACGGCGATACGGCGATACGGCGGTGCGGCCATACGGCGATACGGCCGTACGGCGGTGCGGCGCGGGCCGTGCCGACGCCGTGCCGGCCCCGTGCTCGTCGCCCGGGGCCTGTCTGTCAGGCCCGACCGCGCCCCGAGCAACTGTACGTCCGCCCGTCAGGCGTCAGCCCCGCGGGCAATCCTCACACGATCGGATGAATGAACGTCGAGATGTGCGAGGGCCTGCTTACTCTCCGCTACATTCGCGCCGTTCACGAGGCCATCAGGGCAGCTCACAGCAATCAGGGCACTTCATCCGGGCACGTCACAGGCCCGGAAGGCAGGAGACCGCACCGCAGATGACGGAACGACCCGCGCAGCGCACTCCCAACCGTCAGCTCGCCGCGCTCATCGCAGAAGCGGGCTTCTCCAACGCGGGTCTGGCCCGACGCGTCGATCAGCTCGGTCTCGAGCACGGCCTGGACCTCAGATACGACAAGACGTCCGTCACCCGGTGGCTGCGCGGCCAGCAGCCCCGCGGCACCACCCCCGCCCTCATCGCCGAGGTCTTCACCCGCCGCCTCGGCCGCCGGCTGACCGCCCAGGATCTCGGCCTGGACGCCTGCGCCCCCGTGTACGCGGGGCTGGAGTTCGCGGGAACCCCCGAGGAGGCCGTCGAGATCGTCAGCGGACTGTGGCGCAAGGACTCCGGCAGCCACGCCGAACTGCGCAAGATCGCGTTCACCGCGGCCGGTCTCGTCGTGCCCAGCCGGGACTGGCTGATCGGCCGGGCCGACGAGAGGGTGGCCCACGGCGATCCGGCCACCCGCGTGCCGGTCCAGGGCCGGCCGCAGTCCCCCCGGCCCGCCCAGCCGAGGCCCGCCGCCCAGCCCAAGGCCGGCCCCATGGTCCCGCTGCCGGGCAGCATGGCCGGTGGGCCGACCGGCGGCCTGCCGGGGGTGCCCCGGCAGCGCGGCACAGCCGACCGCGGCCCGGTCCACCGGGTCACCGGCGGCGACATCTCCGCGCTCCGCTCGGTCGGCGAACTCTTCCGCACCCTCGACAACATGTACGGCGGCGGCCACGCCCGCCAGGCCCTCGTGCGCTACCTGGAGCACGAGTGCGAACCCATGCTGCGCGGCACCTACGGCGAGCAGACCGGCCGCCGGCTGTTCGGCGCCGCCGCCGACCTCACCCGCCTCGCCGGCTGGACCTCCTTCGACATCGCCGCGCACGGCCTGGCCCAGCGCTACTTCGTCCAGGCCCTGCGCCTCTCCCAGGCCGCGGGGGACCGGGCGTACGGCTCCTACGTCCTCATCACGATGAGCCGCCAGGCCGTGTACCTCGGGCACGGGCGGGAGGCCGTACAGCTCGCGCGGGTGGCGCAGCAGGGCGTCGGCAGCGGTTCGCCGCCCGTCGTGCAGGCGCTGCTGCACGCGGTCGAGGCGCGCGGGCACGGGGTGATGGGGGAGGTGCGGGCCTGCACCGCGTCCCTGGTGCGGGCGGAACGGGCACTGGAGGCGGCCAAGGCGGGGGACGAGGTGCCGTTCTGGGCGCGGTTCTTCGACGAGGGGCAGCTGGCCGACGAGTTCGGGCACTGCCACCGCGACCTGCAGCAGTTCCGGGCCGCCGCGCAGCACGCCGAACGCTCCCTGCAACTGCGGCCCGCCGCGTACGCGCGCAGCCGCCTCTTCTGCCGGGTCGTCCTCGCCACCGCCCGCCTCGGCCTCGGCGAACTCGACCAGGCCTGCCAGATCGCCGCGGAGGCGGCCGGGCAGGCGGCGGAGATGCGGTCGGTGCGGGCGGTGGAGTACGTCCGCGACTTCGAACGCCGACTGGAGCCCTACCGCGACGCGGTCCCGGTGAGGGTGTACCGGGACCGGGTCGCGGCGCTGGGGTAGGGGGGCGGGCTGAGGCGCTGGGAGGAGGGCCGGGAGGCGGAGCCATGCCGGGCCCGGAGGCCGGCGGCCGGCGTCTCCGACGGCACCTCCCGGGCCCGGTGGCACCCCCCAGGTCATGCGTTCGGCAGGGGGCAGAAGCCATGCCGGGCCCGGAGGGCAGCGGCCCTCTTGCAGGACCGCGAAAGACACCACGGGGGCGGGTTCTCGCCCCCGCCGCCCCTTCCCGTCCCGAACCCGGGGGCTGCCGCCCCCAGGGCGCTCACGCCGCTCGGGGTGCCGTCCGGACCGGGTCCGCCTGGTGCAGCGAACCCGTCGCGCCCAGGTCGGAGACGATCGCCGCCGACGCCCGGTGGGCCGAGTGCAGGGCGCCCTGGACCGTGCTGGTGTCCCGGTGGTCGCCGCAGACGTACAGCCCGGCGAGGAGACGTACCGGCCGGCGCAGGTCGTGTGGCGCCCGCATCGCCGGTACGGCCTCGGCGGTGTGATGCACGGCCAGCGTCTCCCACCGCCCCGTCGAGGTGCCGTACAGCCGCGCGAGGTGCATGCGCACGGCGGTGTCGACGCCGTCCGGGGGTGTCCCGAGCACCGTGGAGGAGATCAGCGCCCGCCCGGCCGGCGCCCGGCTGGGGTCGACCTGACTGGTCACGGTCGTGTGCGCGACCGGCCCGCCCCGGTCGGCGTCCAGCAGCAGCGAGGCCCCGGTCGCCGGCGGCTCGTCGGTGGTGTGGTGGACGACCGTCACCGGGTGGAAGTCGGGCACCCGCAGTCCGGGCAGCAGCTCCGCCGCGGTGCGCGCGTCGGTCGCCACCAGCACCGCGCGGCAGCGGAACTCACCGTGCTCGGCGGTGGTCACCGAAGTCGTGGAGACGGCGGTGGCCCGCACCCCCGTGTGCACGGTCCCCGGCGGCAGCGTCCGCGCGAGGAGTTCCGGCAGGACGTCCGCCCCGCCCTCGGGCAGACACAGCCGCCCGGCCGCGAAGGCGCGCAGCGCCAGGTCCGCGCACCGGCTGGACGTGGTCAGGTCCGGGTCGCAGAGCAGCGCGGCGAGCAGCGGCCGCAGAAAGCCGTCGATGGTGCGGGCGGGCAGACCGCGCGCCGCGAGCGCCTCGGCGGCGGGCGCCTCGGGACGGCGCAGCAGCCGTTCGGCGGGCGTGGCCGCGAGCCGGGCGAGCGCGGCGCCGAGCCGGGCCTGGTCCATGGCCGAGCCGAGCGGCGCCCCGGCCCGTACCCGTGGCGGCGCCGTGGTGGAGCCGGTGCGCGGCCGGGGCGGCGCCCCGCTCCGGGGAGCGCCGGCGAGGGCGCGTACGGCATGGAGTGCGCTCCTTGCGCCCCCCACGCCCGCTTGCGCGCCCGCACGATGGTGGCGTCCGTCGCTGTGCAGCAGGACCCCGGGGGCGAAGGGACGCAGGGTGAGCGCGTCCAGCCCGGGAGTCAGGGCCAGTTCGGGATACGCCGTGGACAATAACTGTCCGATCCGGTCGAGCCGGAAGCCGTCGACCTTCTCGGTCGCCATGCGGCCACCCACACAAGGGGCGGCCTCCACAACCGTGGTCGTCACTCCTGCGCTGGTCAGCCGATGCGCCGCGGAGAGTCCGGCGA
>NZ_JARGEF010000228.1:0-13000 GCF_033794725.1 Streptomyces sp. ID05-39B
GGACGGTATCCACCACGCCCTTTCCCGCCCGCGCCGCGCACCGGCGGGGGATGGCCTCGCGGCGCGGGCGGGAAAGGGCGTGGTGGATACCGTCCCACCTCTGCGTCGGGGGCCGGTCACACCGAGTGTGCGAGTGATGATAGTCCCACCGTTTGACCTTTCAAGATTGACGGACGGGTAACGTCCGTATCCGCTCGTGCGGTTGGCATGTGCCACGGTTGGGGCGCGCTCGACGGGATACGCGGACGGGGACAGCGCAGCCGGAACAGCATCCCGGGAGGCATTCATGGGCAGCGAGCCCGAGACGACCGCCGACGACGCCTACCAGCCCACCGGCAGCAACGAGGAGCAGGAGGACGCCGCGCCGCTCGACCTCCAGGACGCGCTCGACGAACGGACCTACGACGACATCCTGGACGAGGGCTACTCGCCGCCGGAGAAGCCGCTCGGCGTCACCAAGCACGGCACCACCGCCGGTGAACAGCACGACGGGGAGACCCTCGACCAGCGTCTCGCGCAGGAGGTCCCGGACGTGTCCCGGCCCGCCGGGGACGGCATCGGCGACCTTCCGGGCGGCGAGGGCGAACCGGTCGACCCCGAGGCGGGCGAGGGGCGGGCCGGCCGCCTGGTCGCTCCCGACGAGGGCGCGCGTGCGGACGCCACCAAGGAGGAGATCGCCGAGGACGTCGGCATCGACGGCGGCGCCGCGGGCGCGGAGGAGGCCGCCGTCCACGTGGTGGACGACGACAACCTTCCCTAGGAAGACGACAACCTTCCCCGGGAAACCGTGCGTCAGTCCCCGATGCGGTCCAACTGCCGCAGCCGGTTGGTGGCGTCGAGGGCGGCGACCTTGTACGACTCGGCGAGCGTCGGGTAGTTGAAGACCGCGTCCACCAGGTAGTCGACCGTGCCGCCGAGGCCCATCACGGACTGGCCGATGTGGATCAGCTCGGTCGCCCCGGAGCCGAAGCAGTGCACCCCCAGCAGGGTGCGGTCCTCGGGGGACACCAGCAGCTTCAGCATGCCGTGCGCGTCGCCGATGATCTGGCCGCGGGCCAGCTCGCGGTAGCGGGCGACGCCCACCTCGAAAGGCACCCGGTCCTCGGTGAGCTGGTCCTCGGTCCGGCCGATGAAGCTGATCTCCGGAATGGTGTAGATGCCGATCGGCTGGAGCCGGTGCGTGCGCCCGACCGGCTCGCCGCACGCGTGGTACGCGGCTGCCCGGCCCTGCTCCATCGAGGTCGCGGCCAGCGCCGGGAAGCCGATCACGTCACCGACGGCGTAGATGTGCGGCACCTGCGTGCGGTAGTGCTCGTCCACCGTGATCCGCCCGCGGGCGTCCGCCGCCAACCCGGCCTTCTCCAGCGCCAGTTCGCCGGTGAGGCCCTGGCGGCCCGCCGAGTACATCACGGCGTCGGCGGGGATCTTCTTGCCGCTCTCCAGCACGGTCAGCGTGCCCCGCGGATGCCGCTCGACGGCGGCCACGGTCTCCCCGAAGCGGAACGTGACCGCGAGGTCGCGCAGATGGTACTTGAGCGACTCGATGACCTCGACGTCGCACATGTCGAGCATCCCGGCTCGCCGCTCCACCACCGTGACCTTGCTGCCGAGGGCGGCGAACATGCACGCGTACTCCATGCCGATCACGCCGGCGCCCACGATCACCATCGACCGCGGCACCCGCTCGATCGTGAGGACGTTGTCGGAGTCGAGGATCGTCCGGCCGTCGAACTCCACGCTCTCCGGCCGGGCGGGCCGGGTGCCGGTGGCGATGACGATGTGCCCGGCGCTCAGCAGCCGCTCCTGTCCGCCCGCCTCCCGCAGGGCCACCGTGTGCTCGTCGACGAACCGGCCGGTGCCGGAGTACAGGGCGACCTGGTTGCGGGACAACTGGCTGCGGATGACGTCGGTCTCCCGGCTCACCACGTGCTGGGTGCGCGCGGTCAGGTCGGCGACGGTGATGTCCTCCTTGAGGCGGTAGCTCTGCCCGTAGAGGCCGCGCTGGGTCAGGCCGGTGAGGTAGAGCACCGCCTCGCGCAGGGTCTTGGAGGGGATGGTGCCGGTGTGGAGGGAGACACCGCCCAGCATGTCGGGGCGGTCGACCACGGCGACGCGGCGGCCGAGCTTGGCCGCGGCTATGGCGGCCTTCTGGCCGCCGGGGCCGGATCCGAGGACGAGCATGTCGAAGTCGGGCACCTGCGGAGTCTGTCAGCCCGGGGGGCACCTCGGTGAGCGAAACGGCGAACCTGCCAGGGGAAGGGCCGCGGGGTCGGGGCGGGGTCAGGGGAGCATCTTCTCGATGCTGTCCGGTCCTTCCGCCTCCAGCTTGCGCCGCGCCCATTCCAGGTTGCGCGGGGTGAGGTCCCGGCCGGCGGCCAGGACCATGTCCTCGGGCGACACCTCGGTGCCGGTACGGGTGTGGAGCAGTTTGTCCGGGGTGGTGCGCTCACGCAGTGGCTGGGAGGGATCGGGCTCTGAGATCGACATGGTCTCGGCTCCTCGGCTCGGAGGGCTGCTGCGGGCCCGGTGCCGTCATGGGCCCACTAACACCATTCATCCTGGGAGCGCACCGTGCATCCCGGGGGCTCCCTGAAACAAGGAGTACCGCTTCGCGCCGGGACGTAACGTCGCCCCGGCCGCTTCCCGCCCCGGCCCCGGGTCCGCGCCCCGAAACCCGTACGGCGATCGAGGACCAGGCCCGTCCGCCGGTGCGAGGGCCGGGGCGCGGCCCCCCGGTCCAGGAGGCAAGGGGCGGCGGAGGCGAACAGCGTCTCCGGATGCCCGTACCGCCCGCCCGGCGTCTAATGGCCCGTATCGGGTCCTCGCGAACCACCTCCGGCAGCGAAGGCGAAGTCCATGGATTCCAGCGGCGACCCGCGAGGCGGGGCACTGCGGCGGCTCGGCACCTGGTGCGCCCGCCATTTCCTGATCGTCATCATCGGCTGGCTCGTCGCCCTCGTCGCGCTCCAGGTGCTCAGCCGCACGCACGGTGGAACGTACTCGGACGACTTCTCCCTGCCGGGCGCCCAGTCACAACAGGGGCTGGACGTGCTGAAGAAGCACGACCCGCAGGCCGGCGGCTACGGCAGCCAGATCGTCCTGCACGACGCGAAACAGCCCCTGACCGCGTTGGGCTCCCAGATGTCCACCACGGTCGGCGACCTGGAGAAACTCCCGCACGTGCTGGCGGTGCAGAATCCCCTCACCCAGACCGCCTCGAAGGAAGGACCGGTCTCGGGCGACGGAAAGACCGGCTACATCACCGTCCGCTTCGACGTCCAGCCCTCCACCCTCGACGACGACTACCTGGACGGCGTCGACCAGGCAGTCCAGCCGCTGCGCGCGGCCGGTGCCGACGTCGAGTACGGCGGCCCGCTCGGCGAACTCGCCCGGCCCGCCGCGGACGACCGGATCAGCGAACTGATCGGCTTCGCCGTCGCCGTCGTCGTGCTGCTGGTCGGCTTCGGCAGTGTCATCGCCGCGGGACTGCCCCTGCTGACCGCCCTGATCAGCGTGGTCGGCGGTCTCGCCTGCCTCGGCCTGCTCGCCGCCGCCTTCACCTTCGCGACCGTCTCCCCGACCCTCGCCACCATGATCGGACTCGGCGTCGGCATCGACTACGCCCTCTTCCTGGTCACCCGGCACCGGCAGAACGTCATGGACGGCACGGACCCGGCGCGGGCGGCCGGACATGCCACCGCCACCAGCGGACGGGCCGTGCTGGTCTCCGGCTGCACGGTGATCGTCGCGTTGGCCGGCCTGTACGCGTCCGGCGTGAGCTTCATCGGCAAGCTGGGCCTCGCCGCCGCCGTCACCGTCGTCTCCGCGGTCGCCGGTGCCCTCACCCTCGTGCCCGCCCTGCTCGGCCTCATCGGCCGGCGCATCGACCGCTACCGGGTGCGCAAACCCGTCGCCGAGACCGCGGAGACCACCGGGACCGCCGGCGCACCGGCCCAGGGCACCTGGCACCGCTACGCGCTGCGGGTGGAACGGCGGCCCTGGCGCTACCTCGCCGCGGGAGTGGCCACCATCGCCGTGCTGGCCGTCCCGGTGTTCTCCCTCCAGCTCGGTCACATCGGTGACGGCGCCGACCCGACCTCCTTCACCGACCGACGCGCCTACGACCTGATGACCGACGCCTTCGGCCCCGGCTCCAACGGGCCCCTCACCGTCGTCATCGACCAGAGCACCGTCCCCTCCGACCAGCGCTCCGCCCTCTCCTCCCAGGCACAGAAGACCCTGAGCGCGGTCCCGGGAGCGGCCACCGTCACCCCGCTCACCCCCACCCAGGACGGCGACGTCCTGCTCGCCACCGTCTACTCCGCGAAGTCCCCGCAGAGCGCCACCACCACCGACCTGACGAACCGTCTCATCGACGACACCCTCCCCGACGCCGTCTCCGGAACGGACGCCAAGACCTACGTCACCGGCACCACGGCCGCCCAGGTCGACTTCCGTGACATCGTGGCGAGCCGGCTGCCACTGATCATCGGTGTGGTCGTCGCACTGGCGTTCCTGATCATCCTCGCGGTCTTCCGCGGCCTCCTGGTCGCCGTCAAGGCCGCCGTCCTCAACGTTCTGTCGATCACGGCCTCCTACGGCGTCGTCGTCGCCGTCTTCCAGTGGGGATGGGGCGGGCCCGCCCTCGGCGTCTCCGGCAAGGTGCCCATCGAGAGCTATGTGCCGATGATGATGTTCGCGATCATCTTCGGCCTGAGCATGGACTACGAGATCTTCCTGCTCTCCCGCGTCCACGAGGCCTGGCTGCGCACCGGGGACGCCAAGGCCTCCGTCGCCCATGCCCTGGAGATCACCGCCCGGGTCATCACCTGTGCCGCCCTGATCATGGTGAGCGTCTTCGCCGCGTTCGTCGTCAGCGACAACATCGTCGTCAAGATGCTCGGGCTGGGCCTGGCCGTCAGCGTGCTCATCGACGCCACCGTCGTGCGGCTGCTCATGGTCCCGGCAGTGATGACCCTGCTGGGCCCGCACGCCTGGTGGATCCCGCGCCGGCTGGACCGGATCCTGCCGCACATCGACGCGGAGGGGGACGGGGCGGTGGGGAGGCGGCCCGCGTAGGCCGCCGGGGAAAGCCATGGACCGTCAGGCGGGGGAGTCCCAAGGGTGTGACCGCCCGCCCGGTGGACCCCGCGCCGGCTGGACCGGATCCTGGAGTGGGAAGCCGTCCACGCCGAGATCGGCAGGCGCGTCGCCCTGCACTCGCCCGACGGTCCCGTGGCCGAGTTCCTGCTGCACATCCGGGGCGACCGGGCCTGGTTCCGGTGGAGCGATGAACCGTTCGAAGAAAGCTGACGAGCCCTTGACAGGTTTGCGTCCCCACTCTCCGTGCATTCGGAAGACGTACACGCTTTCCGACGGAGATGGGAGGAACCGTGGGCATCATCGCCTGGATTCTGATAGGCCTGCTCGCTGGGGCCGTTGCCAAGATGCTGCTGCCGGGGAAGGACCCGGGCGGCATCATCATCACCATGCTGATCGGCGTCGCGGGCGGTCTGCTCGGCGGCTGGCTCGGCAAGGTGATCTTCGGGGTGGACTCGATCGACGGCTTCTTCGACCTGTCCACCTGGATCGCCGCGATCGTCGGCTCGCTGATCCTGCTGCTCCTCTACCGGGCCTTCACCGGCAACAAGCGCACCCACCGGCACGCCTGACCGGCACGCCTGACCGGCACGCCCGACCGGCACGCCCGACCGGCCGCGGCCGGCGCGATCTCAGCCGGCGTCGGAGGCCAGCAGGCTTCCCGCCTCGGCGAGGATCTCGGTGACCCGCAGGCCGAACCCGGCGTCGCAAGGGTGCGGTCGCCCGTCACGGGCCGCGGCGCACAACGCGTCCGCGGCCCGGCCGAGCGCGCTCGCGGAGTCCGCGGAACTCTCCGGGAGCCGCGTGACCCCGGCCTCGCCGCGGATCTCCACGCCCGTTCCGGACGCGGCCGACGGGGCCGTCAGGCTGAGCGTCAGCGTGCTGGAGGCGCCGTCGGCATGGTCCAGGACCAGGTGCACGGTGTCGCCGGGTCCCGCCGCCGCGGCGGCCACCCGGCGGACGTCGCCGAGGACCGGCAGCAGCACGGACAGGGCGTGCGGGCCGACGTCCCACAGGGCGCCCTTCTCCCGCCGCCACGGCGTGGCGAACGGATGCTCCTCGCCGGTGAACACCGACCCCAGCCACTGCGCGTGACCGGTGAACCAGCCCCCGGTCTCCGCCTGTTCGGCGATCCACGCCTCGGGCTCGGGGAGGAAGCGGGTGGTGAAGAAGACCACCGACGCGACCCGCGCCCGCGTCACCGCGCGCACCACGTCGCGCGCCCCCGCCACCGTCGCGGCGAGGGGCTTGTCCAGCAGGAGATGGCGACCGGCCCCGGCTGCCCGGACCGCGAGTTCCGCCTGCACGTCCGGCGGCATCGCCACGGCCACCGCGTCCACCTCCGCGAGCAGCTCGTCCACGTCGTCGAAGGCCCGGGTGCCGTGACGGTCCGCCAGTTCCTTCGCGGCGGCGGGGCGCCTGCCCCAGACTCCGACGAAGTCGAGATCCTCGTGTGCGGCCAGAACGGGAGCGTGGACCATCTGGGCCCAGGCGCCGGTGCCGAACAGACCGATGCGCATGCCGCTGACTCTCCCTGCTGCCGGTCGGGGGTGGGCCGGTCGGCGCCGGGGCGCCGTCCTCGTCGGCGAGCCTCGCACACGGACGGCGCAGAAGTGCACCCCTGGGCACTCATCCCGGCAGGGAGAGGGCCTGTGGGTGGGAGGGGGGCAGGTCAGGCGACCCGGGGCTCGACGCCGGGCCCGCCCGCACCCGACGTGCCCGCACCCGACTCGTCCGCGCCCGACGTGCCCGCACCCGACTCGTCCGCGCCCGACGTGCCCGCACCCGACTCGTCCGCGCCCGACGTGCCCGCGTCCGACTCGTCCGCGTCCGGTCCCGGGCTCCCGGACGTCCCCCGGACCAGGCGCAGATGCCTCCTGCGCCCGGCATGGCGCCGCCTGGCCCGCTCGGGCGCGGCGGGCGCGAGCACACGGTCCTCCACCCGGTCCATGACCATCAGCAGGATGGACAGCATCGGCAGCAGCAGTACGGCGACCCACATCACGGCGGTTCTCCTCGTCCGGCGACCCGGTCCGAGTGCACCGATGTGCGCCGTTGATGCCGGAAACGCCGGAGAATCGCCGGGAAACGCCGGGAGAACGCCTTCAGCAACGCGGCACCCGCCCCCGATACTTCCGCCGTGGTGAGCGGCTTCGCCCGGCACCGCCCGCACGAGACCGGTGACATTGCCGGTCCCCGGGCGGTGGCCGCGCCCCGACAGTGGCACGACCAGCCCCTCCACGGACCCGCCCGGCCGGGCGGGCCGTCACGACAGAGAGGACGACTCGTCGTGCAGCAGCAAGCGCGTACCGGTGCCGCCCACCGGGTGCCCACCGGTTCCCCCCACCGCAGATTCGCCCGGTTCGCCGGCCTGGCGACGGCGATCGCCGCGGTCGTCGGCCTCACCACCCTCAACGGGGCCGGGGCACAGGCCGCGGACAACCCCTACGAGCGCGGACCGGCGCCGACCACCTCCAGCATCGAGGCCGCCAGGGGCCCGTACGCCGTCTCGCAGACCTCCGTCTCCTCCCTGGCCGTCACCGGCTTCGGCGGGGGCACGATCTACTACCCGACCAGCACCGCCGACGGCACTTTCGGAGCGGTCGCCATCTCACCCGGCTACACCGGCACCCAGTCCACGATGGCCTGGCTGGGCCCGCGGCTGGCCTCGCAGGGCTTCGTCGTCTTCACCATCGACACGAACACCGTTCTCGACCAGCCCGACTCGCGCGGACGGCAGTTGCTCGCCGCCCTGGACCACCTCACCCAGCGCAGCTCGGTCCGGGGCCGGGTCGACAGCACCCGGCTCGGCGTGATGGGGCACTCGATGGGCGGCGGCGGCAGCCTCGAGGCCGCCAAGACCCGGCCCTCCCTCCAGGCGGCGATCCCGCTGACGCCGTGGAACACCGACAAGAGCTGGCCGGAGGTCAGCACACCCACCCTGATCTTCGGTGCCGACGGCGACACCATCGCGCCCGTGGCCAGTCACGCCGAGCCCTTCTACTCCTCCCTGCCGTCCTCCCTGGACCGCGCCTATCTGGAGCTGAACGGCACCTCGCACCTGACCCCGATCTCCTCGAACACGACCATCGCGAAGTACAGCGTTTCCTGGCTGAAGCGGTTCATCGACAACGACACCCGCTACGAGCAGTTCCTGTGCCCGCTGCCCCGCCCGAGCCTGACCATCGAGGAGTACCGGGGCAACTGCCCGCACACCTCCTGACGCCCCGCACGGCACACGCCGTGTCCCACGCCCCACGACACCGGCGGCGGTCGCGCACCTCGCGCGACCGCCGCCGCCGTTGTGCCCCGTCACGGCGCGGGCCCGGGGGAGTTGGGCACCGGCACAAGCCCGCACACCGCACCGCACCACCGAACTCCCAGGTCACCGACGGGAATCGGGACTTCGCGCGGGTGGACGCGTGACTTCCGCCTCACGTTACGCGTGCGTAACGTCACGTGAATGACCGGACAGACGCCCGCGACCCCCGGCCCGGCGCCGCACCGGGCGACGGCCCCGGCGGACCGGCACGACGACGCCGCCGTACGCGTCGTCACCGGCGAACCCGGCTGCGGCCGCACCTGGTTCCTCGAACGCGCCGCCCGCGCCTTCGCCGCCGGGCCCGTGGTGCGCGTACGGGCCGACCCCGCGGGCTCGGCCGTCCCCGGCGGCGGCCTGCGCACGCTGCTGCGCGCCCTCGGCGAGGCCACCGGCCGCGCACCGGCGGGCGGATCCGGGCAGGCCCTGCTCGACGCGCTCCGCGCCGGCTCCCGCCCGCTGCTCGTCTGCGTCGACGACGCACACCTGTGGGACCCGCTCTCCCGCGCGGCCCTGAGCGACGCCGCCCGGCACCTGAGCCGTACGACGACGGCGGCGCGCCTGCTCCTCACGGTCCCCGGACACCGCCCGCCCGCCCCGGAGTTCGCCGGACTGACGGTGACCCGTGTGGACCCGCTCACGCCGCCCGAGGCGGCCGCGCTCCTCGACGAGGTGACCGGCGGGGCCCTCGACGGGGGAGTCCGCGACGAGATCGTGGACGCGGCCGAGGGCGTTCCGGCCCTTCTGCTGGCCCTCGTACGGCGGCTCTCGCCCGCCCAGGTGCGCGGGGACCGTCCGCCGCCCCGCCCGCTGCCCGGCGCCGAGGTGCTGACGGACGTGGCCGGCGGCTGCCTGGACGGCCTCACGCCCGGCCGGCTCGGCCTGCTGCTGACCGTGGCCGCCGCCGCACGGGACGACGAGGACACCGCCGTGGACCGGGGACTCGTCCTGCGGGCGGCCGGGCAACTCGGGCAGGACGGCGCCCTGCCGCTGCCCGAGCTGCTCGCGGCGGCCGACGACGAGGTCCGTTTCCACAGCGAGCTGCTGCGCAGGACGGTGTACGCGGCGGCGCCGCAGGAGCGGCGGCGGGCCGTGCACCTCGCCCTGGCCGGGGAGCTGGCGCCAGGGGACCCGCGGGCCCTGCTGCACCGGGCCTGGGCCGGAGCCGTACGCGGGCGCGAACTGGCGGCCGTCGCGGGGGACCTGCCGTCGCGCCGGCTGCGCTGCGCCGCGTACGCCCGCGCCGCCGAACTGTGCGAGGACGGTCCCCGGCGCGCCGAGCGGTACACGGCCGCCGCCGGGCAGGCCCTCCTCGACGGACGTTCCCACCAGGCCCTGAGACTCCTCGACGCGGCCCGGACCGGCACCGCCACCGCCGTCGTACGGGGCCGTGCCGCCCTGCTGCGGGGCACTGTGGTGCTGCACGACGGGCCCGTGGACGAGGCCCAGGCGTCCTTCCTGCACGCCACCACCCTGCTGGCCGACCGCTCCCCGGCCGACGCCGGGACCGCCGCGCTGGCCGCCTGCGACGCGGCATGGGCGGCGGGCGACCCGGCGGGATGCCTCGCCGCACTCGAACGCTGCGGGGAGACCGAGGGCCACGACGGCCGGGGCGGGTCCCGCGCCGACTACCGGCTCGGACTGCGGGCCCTGCTGGAGGCACGGTTCGAGGAGGCCGCGGTCCGGCTGCGCCGGGTGGCGCGGGACCTCGACGGCCGCGAGACCTGCGGCGATCCGGAGGACGTCCTGCGGGCCGCCGCGGCGGCGCTGATGCTCGGCGACCTCGCCGGCGCGCGCCGGGCGGGAGCGCGGGCCCTGGCCGCCGCCCGCACCCTGGACACCGTCGCGGCGCTCGCGCGGGCGCGGGAGTACCTGGCCTACGCCGAACTGCGCGCCGGACGGCACGCGCTCGCCCGTACCCACGCCGAGGAGGGACTGCGCGCAGCCCACCGGGCCGGGCAGCGCAACACGGCCGCCCACCAGCACGCCGTACTGGCGCTGGCCGCGTCGATCGAGGGGGAGACCGAGCTGGTCGCCCGGCATGTGGCCGCCGCGCTCGGCACGGCCCGCCGGCACGGTCTCGCGCAGGCGGCGACGCTGGCGGAGTGGGCGGCGGCCCGCGCCGACCTCGGGCGCGGCCGGCCCCAGGAGGCCGCCGACCGGCTCGGACCGCTCGTACGGCCGGGCGCCCGGCGCGGGCACTTCGCGCTGTGGATGCTCGCCGTGCCCTGCTACGTCGAGGCCGCCGTGTCCGCAGGGCAGAGCGAGGGCGCCCGGAGCGTCGTCGAGGAGTTCGCCCTGTGGGCCGGGTTCGGCGCCGACCCCCAGGCGCCCGCCCAACTGCTGCGCTGCCGTGCCCTGCTCGCCCCGGCGGACCGGGCCGACGCCCTCTACCGGCAGGCCCTCGAGCTGCACGACACGGCCGGCGGCGACTTCGAGCGGGCCCGCACCGAACTCCTGCACGGCAAGTGGCTGCGCCGCCGGCGCCGCCTGCGCGAGGCCCGCGACCGGCTCGGCGCCGCCCTGGTCGGCTTCGAACGCTGCGGGGCCCGCGCCTGGGCCGAGCAGAGCCGCGGCGAGCTGCGCGCCCTCGGCGCCGAGGCGAGCGGACCGCGGTCGGCGGGGGCCGCGGACCTGGCCGGACTCACCCCGCAGCAACTGCGCATCGCGCGTCGCGTCGCCGAGGGCGCGACCAACCGGGAGGTGGCCCTGACCCTGTCCGTGAGCACCCGTACCGTCGACTATCACCTGCGGAAGGTCTTCGCCACGCTGGGTGTGCGGTCCCGCCTGGAACTGGCCCGGCTGGTCGAGCGAGCGGAAAAGACCGGTGCACACCCCTAGGGACCGACCGGACGGTATGTCATCCTTCGGGGCAGGACCCGCCAGCCGGCGGGATCCGCGCGGACCCCTCGGCCGGCCCGGAGCCGGACAGGGCACCGCCGCGCGGGAGCCGCCGGGTCACCGACCCCTGGGGGAGGACCGCATGCAGCACGCCCTTCGGCCACGGATTGCGCTGCGCCCCGCACCGGCCGGACCCACCGGACCCGGCCCGCGGCCGCGCCCACGTGTCCGGTCGCTCATCGACGCCGACGCCCTGCGCGTGCTGCACCGCGCCGCGCGGGTGCTGCTGGGCGACCTGCCCGACCTCACCGACCGGCTGGTCGCCGCCCTCCAGGAACTGGAACCCGCCTACCGCGTCGCCGTGGAGAGCGACCCCGCAGCCACCTGGCAGGAGGTGCACCGCTCGCTGCGGCACAGCGTGAACTCGCTCCTCGACCCGCGCGGCAACCGGGACGCGGCCCGCCGCTGTTCCTGGAAGATCGGCGCGACCCGGGCCGAGCAGGGCCTGCCGCTCGACGCCCTGCTGCACGCCTTCCGGCTCGGCGGGTCCCTGGTCTGGCAGGGCCTGGTCGACGAGACCTCCCGCTCCGCCCCCGAGGACGTACGCCTCCTCGTGCACGTGGCCGCCGACGTGTGGAACTTCGTCGACGAGCACTGCACGCTGGTCGCCGACGCCTACCGGCAGGTCGAACGCCAGCTCGCCTGGCGGCGCGAGAACCGGCTGCGGCTGCTGGCCGCCGCCCTCCTGGAAGGCACCAGCCGCATCGCCGACCTGCCCGAGGCCGCCGAAGCCCTGGACCTGCCCGAGCAGGGCCGCTACCTCGTCGTCGCGGTGTCGGGCGGCTCCCCGTCCGAGGCGGCCGGTGCACGTGCCTCGGTGGGACGCGGTGCGCGTGTGCACTGGCACACCGGGGTCGAGGTGGACTACGGCATCGTCCTGCTCGGCGACGGCCAGGACGAGACGGCGATCGACGGCGGCCCGCCCACGGGCGCCCGCGTCGGCGTCGGCACGGCCGTGCCGGGCCTGGCCGCCGTCGGCGACGCCCGCCGACTGGCGGACACCGCGCTGCGGATGTGCCCCGGGACCGGCGGCACGATCCGCCTGACCGAACACCTCCCGACGGCCCTGGTGATCTCCTCCCCGGACCTCGCCACCGCCCTCGCCGACCGGGTCTTCGGCCCCCTGAGAACCCTGGAACCCGCCGACGCGGCCGTCCTCCTGGACACCCTCGCCACCTGGCTGGCCTGCGACGGCTCCGCACAGCGGGCGGGTGAACGCCTCTACTGCCACCGCAACACCGTCCTCAACCGCCTCCGCCGCTACGAACAGCTCACGGGCCGCTGCCTCTCCCGCCCGACGGACGTCGTCGAGATCACCCTGGCCCTGGCGGCCCGGCCCACCCTCTGACGACCACGGTTCCCGGCGGTACGGCGAGAGGCCGCACCGCCGCTCATGAGTGCCCGCACACCTGTGCTCCGCCGTGGCGCGAGTCCCGTCGGTCCGGTTGGGGTGGCCCGCTGCCTCCGGTGCCCCCGGTGCCCCCGCTGTCGCCGTACCGCCGCGACCGGCGGTACGGCGAGACGGCCGCACCGCCGCTCACGCGTGCCCGCACACCCGCGTGCCGCGTCCGCACACCCGCGACCGTGCGTCCGCGTCCGCACACCCGCGTCCGTGCGTCCGCGTCCGCACGCCCGCGACCCGTGCGCCCGCGTTCCCCGCCTGGGCAGCCGCACAACCCC
>NZ_JARGEF010000229.1:0-12988 GCF_033794725.1 Streptomyces sp. ID05-39B
TCTCTCCTCCCGGCCCCACCCTTGCCGCGTGGTCAGCCGACGCCCTGCCCCCGGCAGTCGCTGGAACCTCAGCCACCCCTACCCGCGGCTCCACCCAGGCCCAGGATCCCGCCGCGGCCGCTGATCCCGCCGCCACCGCCTCCTCTTCCGCCGGCCCCTTCCTCAGACGGCTGACATCGCGCAGAGAGAAACTGATGAAGCCTCGCCGCATGACTTCAGAAAAACCGCGACTTGGTGCGGTCGGCGGGCTCACGGCGCTTGTCCTTCTTCTCGCAGCGTGCGGCAACGACGACCAGAAACGCGACTACGCGATCCCTCACGCCCTGTGCGACATGACTGTCGACAGTGAAGCCCTCGCTCGCATCCTTCCGGGGGGACAGGAAATCATTGCCAAGGACAGGTCCTACCCAGGCACCAAGGGCTGTCAGGTCATCGTCGACGGCGTTCTGATCGTGACCGCAGTTCAAATGTGGGTGGAAGAGGGCCGGACAGCCGCCTCTGTCGCAGCCGACCAGTCCATTGGCACTCTCGACCGATCGGCGAAGGAAGGCCGGTACCAGTACTCGGGGCATGAGGCATACGGCAAGACCCAGGGTTGCGTTGACACGAAGTACAAGCAGGAGCTTTACGCCGTGATCCAAGCACCGAGCTCCAAACGCTCTGACCCCAACGCGATGAAGCGCCTCATTGTCTCCTTCACCAAGAGCGTCGAGGAATCAGCCGAGTGCACGTCGGGCGCCGGACGCGTTGCTGCCAATCGGTGATGTCGTCCGAGGGTGCCGTGAAGGATGACCCACGGAACCGCAGCGGCGATCCAGATGAGGCGTGAGGAAGAGCAGACTCGTACTGTTGGCCACACTGCTGCCGACGTCACAAGCAGCCCATGCCCTACCGATGGTGGGAACGGACACCATTGCGGTGAGTCCTCCGAAGCGGACGCCGAACATGAAAACTCTGGACCAGGCCCCCGGAGGGCTCGCCTGGCTCGTCGGCGCAACGCCCATTCGTCCACCTCTCGCCGTAGGAACCGCCCTGTCGGGATGCTCCGACGGTGAGGACAGGGAGTGCGCGCGCTGCCTGAGTCGTTGTGCGGGGGCATCGTAGAACCGGACCTGCTGACACCGTTCCTGCCACCAGGAAACAAAGTTTCCATTCGGCCGCCCAGGCCCAAACGGTGGATCCAGCGCTGCAGTGTCAGCACCGACCAACCCGAACAATGCGGGCAGGAGGCGGGGCAACGGAAAAAACCAGGGTGGGCACCTCCCGTGCGTGCCCACCCTGGCTTCTTCTACGACTTCGCGCTTCTACTGGAAGTAGCTCGCGCCCTTCAGGTCGCCGCCGCGGTAGTCGCCGCCGGCCGTGTGGACCTTCTGCGAGATCTGGACCAGCGCCGTGTGGATGCCCCGCGCGTGCTTGTTCCACTCTTCGCTCTTGCCCTGGAAGGTCTGGAACGCCTCGCCGCCCCAGCCCGCGGACACGTTGAGCACGGCCTGCCTCAGGGCTTCGAGGTCCTCCTCGAGCTTCTTGGCCTGGTTGCCGAGCTCGGTGGCGAGCGCGTCCATGGTGCCGTAGGTGACGGCAAGCTCGTCGTAATGGGCTCCGGTCATGTTTCCTCGTTCCTTGATGGATTCAGCCGGACTGCGCAGCCCGGACAACGGTGTTGCTCAGTACCGCCGATGACCCGTCAGTAGCTGTTCAGCGCCGACGTCTTCCCACCGAGGTCCTCAACCGAGATCTGCTTGAGGTCGGCCTCGATCTGGTCCTCGAGGTTGCGCTTGTCGGTCTTGTTCATGTGGATGCCCTCAAGGAAGTCGTCGAGCATCTTGCCGATCGAGACCATGTGGCCGTTGATTTCGGTCTGCTTGGTGTTGAACGCGTTGGCGCCCTGCCCCGTCCAGGCCTTCTCGATCATGTCGATCGTGCCCTGAAGCTTCGCCAGCGATCCCCGGATGTTGTCGTACCGGTCGATCACTTCCGTCTGGAGCCTCTGTACGTCGCCGTCATTAAGCTTGCGGTCGACCATTGCGGCACTCCTTTTCGTGAGAGCTGTGGTTCTGCTCTGTGTGCGTCACCGCACCAGAACGGTTGTGTGTGACCGGCCTTGGCAGGTCGGTCGTCATGCGCCCCGCCGTGAACGAACCACGGCGAATGCGCCACCGCCGATCACCAACACGGCCGCCGCGGCCCCGAGGGCCACCCACATCGTGGAGTTGTCGTCGGAGGAGTCCGAACTCGATCCTGCCGCTGAAGTCTGGCCGCCTGAAGCGTTTTTCGGCGGCTGTGACGAGGTTGATGCGGACGGGGAGGGCGAGGTGTTCGCGTCTACACCTGTGACACCCCTCGCGTTTTCTTTCGCGAGAGGGTCGGTGCCAGCCGCGCCCGGATTGAAGTTGCTGTCCTCCAGCACCTTGCGGGGGCGGATCAGTCCGTATCCGAGGTACGTGCTCGGATCGTCCTTGGCCCAGTCGCGGCCGGCTGTTTCGATCAGGCTGGCGAGGACCTGGTTCGCCGTCCAGTCGGGGTGGGCGGACCAGATCAGGGCGGCGGAGGCGGAGGCGATGGCGGTGGCTTGGCTGGTGCCCTGACCTGTGCAGTACGAACGGAAGGTGTTGTCGCACCAGGTGGGGACGTTCAGGCCTGGAGAGGCCAGGTCTACGTAGTTGCCATACTCGGAGAATTTTCCGACGGTTCCCTTTTCGTCTGAGGCTGCGACGCCGACGACGTAAGGGTAGGCAGCGGGAAATCCGATACGATTCTGCCCTTCCGCATCGTTACCGGTGCCGGCAACCATCAACTTCCCCTTGGACTGGGCGTATCTTATCGCGGCCTGAACGTCCGACCTTTCGATGTACTCACCGAAGGACATGCTGATGATCTTGACATCGCTGTCCGCGATTTCCCTGATGACTTCGGGAAGGGGGGGAGCCTTCTCTTTCTCCCTCTCATCCTTCATGTCCTTCATCCCGATCCGAAAAGGAACGATCTTCGCCCCCGGAGCGAGTCCCTTCAGACTGCCTTGGGCACCGGTACCGGCAATCAGTTCCGCCATGCTCGTACCGTGGCCGTCATAGTCCTCAGTCGCCTTATAGCCGACCGTTCTCGGTACCTCGCCCACAAGCACCTGTCCCTTAAGGGAGGGCGTATCAGGGTTGACACCCGTATCCACAACGGCAACCTTGACGCCCTTGCCCGTGCTCACCTTCCACATTTCATCGGCCTTCATCGCCGACAGGTACCACTGCTGGGACTGGACGTCAGCGGCCGAAACACTGGGAGCCAGACCTGCAGAGAGGACTACCAAGGTGCCAAGCGCTGCACAAACGGCGGAAAGCCGTCTCCCGTTTCGCCCCGTGAAAGACGCGCTCCGCCCGCCGCGCCGGCTGATCCCTGCCACCATGCCTCTGCCTGTCCTCGCTCTTGTCCGGTCAGTCGGTCGGCGGCGCGTCATCGCGCCGCTCGTCTCGGCGCGAACGTGTCTCGCCGGAGCCCTGATTGCGCGCGGAACCACGCGTCACGCCCGGACCGCTGGGCGTACTTCCGCTACTCCTACTTCCGGCAGCTCGACCTTTCGGCGTTCCGACCACGCCTTCAGGGGGGCTGCTGGCAGAACGGCGAGCCGGTTTCCCAGCGCCCGTGCCCTGTGTCGAACCGGATGTTCCGATCACCCCACGCTGGCCGGGCCTCTCGCCCGTGGCACGCGAGGTACGTGCGCCTTCACCGCCGACGACCGTTCCCCGCGGCATTCTTGAGCCGTTGGTACCCGGCACCCCACCAGTGACAGGCCTCCCGCCCACGACACCATCGCCGGTACGCCCGGCACCCGTACGCCCAGCGCCTGGACGCGCAGGGTTCGAAGCACCTATGCCAGTTACCGGATCCCGGGGTGTACCCCCGGAGCGTCCGGCAGCCTGCCCTCCGGCCTTCGGTACCCCGCCGACCACGCCTCGCCCCATAGGACCGGCGCCACGGCCACCTGCCTGCCCAGGCGCGGAGGCACGTCCCATCGGGTTCATTGGACCGGCGCTACGGCCGCCCGCTTGACCTGGCGTGGAAGCGCGTCCCGTCGGTCCGATGGGACCAGTTCCCGAACGTCCCGCCGCGGTGCCGCCGTGCACACCACCGACTCGCCCCTGAGCAGAGGTAGGAAGCTTGCTACCCGGCACGCCGCCAAACCCTGTGGTACGCCCGGCCGTCCCTCGAAAGGTGGGAGGTACGCGAGAGGCAAACGGAGGCACGGTTCCCGTTGGAGTTCCGTTCGGTCCTGCAGTCGAGGGCGGCGTGACGGTCGTCGGCTTCGTCGTGTCCTGAGGAGGCAATGTACCGACACTGTCGATCTCCGTGCCCACATGCCGTTCAGGATTCACCACAGGGACGTCTACGTCCTTGTGAGATACCGGCAAGTCCACCGCGCGTGGTCGTTCCGCCCCGGCGTCAACAGAGTGACGGCGCGTGATTCCCGAATCGCCCGCCTTCTGCAGGGGGGTTCCCCCCGTTCGCCCCGGTTGATCTTCCCTTGGATCGTAGCCGGGCGGCGGAGGCGGCACCCCCACATCCGGCATCTTAGGAAACACCGGCTCCTCGGCCAGCTGCATCATCCCGCTGGACACCGTGTAGAACGACGCCAGCCGGTACATCTGGTTGATCGCCTCTTGGCGGTCCTTCTCGGCCTTGACCGCCGCCGCGTAGTCCTTGTTGCTGTCGACCTGCGCGGGCATCGGGATCTCGTCGACCGTCTTGCGGACCAGGCGGGTGTCGCGCGGCGGCATGGACTTGCGTACGGAGGCGAGGCCGGAGCCTGCCGCCAGCACCTGCGTGCCCACTTCGTCGGCATAGGTGGCGAGCGCCTGGGCAGTGGTGGTGAGGTCCATGCCCCACTTGTAGAAGGCGGTGTGGGCCTCGCCCTCCCAGTCGACAGCGCCCAGGTTGCGGCTGAGTTCGTTGGCGGCCTCGTTGATGGCGTCCCGGGCGTCGACGAGGGCCGTGGCCGCGGTCTCCAGCGTTTCCGGACTCGCCGACTCGACGATGTCGATCATCTGGTTGAGGTCGTAGCCCTCGAAGCTGGTCTTGCCGAAGCCGGCCGGACTGCCGGGGGGAGGCGGACTGAAGAAGGCGGCCCTGTCTTTGAGGTTGTCGATGCTGGAGTTCTGCTGGGCCGCGTCCTGGCGTTCCGCCTGGTAGTTGTCCGGCTTCTTGTTTCCGCCGCTCATCAGTACCCCGCGTCCGTGTGGTCGGCGTCGTTGTCACGCTTGAGGTGTTCGTTGAGCATCTCGTCGCGTTCCTGGTTGACCTCGGTCCGGATCTCGTGGAACCGGTACCGGTACTCGTCTTCGAGATTGTCGAAGGTGACGTCCACGCCGTGGACGGCGATCTGCATCGCCTCAAGTTGAAGGCCGAGCGACTTGGAGAGCGTCGTGATGCGCTCGTGGACGCGCTCGTACTCCAGGTGGAGCGTCTTCGCTTCCGGGAAGTTCCCCATCCCGAAAGCGGTCTCTGACAGGCTGTGCGTCGCGACCTTGGACGAGCCGCCCGCCGAGTCCTCGAAGGCGGTCAGCAGGTCGTCCACGCGCTTCTTGAACGTCGAAAGCGCCATCAGGCCACGCCGTACGTCGGCGGCACCACCGCCCATGTCTGCAGGAAGCACGAAGCTTTCCCTCCCCGTTGTCCGCGGCCGTCCTGAGCAGCCCACGCTTCTCAAGTGTTCATGACCGCAACATGACCACTGTAGTGACTTCCTGCGACAGCCCCAACTGTCATATGAAACAGCTTTGCTACTACCGGCCGCGGCTTCACGGATTCTTCACAGGCGGTAACAGGCGTCACCTGGGCCGCCGTTGCTGCGCCGACATCGGACGGCGGCCGGCCACTCGTCCACTGTGACCATGACCACTACCAGCCGCGCAGCTCACTCTCCGTCGCAGGGACTATGAACGTGGGGACGGCTTCGGATCACCGCTCATGGACGGACCCGACCATCCGCACCAGGATGGATGCCTCGACGGCTAGTCGGGGCGGGTGGTTGGTTCCGGGGCCGTGCTCGGTGTGTGGGCGTGGTAGGTGGGTGGCTGAACGAGTAGTACGCAGGGTCAGATCATTCTTGGTATTTCCAGAAGGTTCGGGATATTGGCGGCCTGATATCACTCGCCTTTGATGCCCCCTACTCCCCTCCCGTCACCCTCCGCGTTCGCCGTCGTGCGTCCCGGATCGCCACCGCTGTTCCGCCGAGGCCTGCCACCAGGACCGCCGCTGCCACGGCCACGTACGTGGCGAGGCGGGCGTTGCGTTCGTCGGGGGTTTCGCCGATCTGGAACTTCGCGGCCGTCGGGGGCTGGGCGCGGGTGAGGCCGTCCTGGGGGTTCGGGGACTCGATCGGGTGGTCGTCCTCGGTGAGGGCGCGGACGGGGTCCACCACGCCCCAGCCGACCAGGCGGTCGTGGCCGGCGATCGTGCGTTCCGCGGTCTGTTCGATCTGGGCGACGACCTGGGCGGCGGTCCAGTCGGGGTGCCTGGCCTTGATGAGGGCCGCCACGCCCGCGACGTACGGCGCCGAGAAGCTCGTACCGTTGTCGGAGCAGTGGCCGCCCTGGGGGACGGTGGAGATCATGTCGACGCCGGGGGCCGCCACGCCGACGAAGTCGCCGGACTGGGAGAACGAGGCGCGCTCGTTGTTGCGGTCGGAGGCGGCCACCGCGAGGACGCCCTTGAAGGAGGCCGGGTAGGTCTCCTTGACGTTGCCGCCGAGGCCGTCGTTGCCCGCCGACGCGACGACGACGATCTTCTTGGCCAGTGCCTCGTCGATCACACTCTTCAAGCCGGAGTCGGGCCGGACCGCCTTCGAGGTGTCCTGGGAGATGTTGATGACCTGGGCCCCGGCCGTGATCGCGTGGCGGATCGCCTGGGACAGCGTTCCGGTGTCGCCGTGGCCCTCCGCGTCGTTCTGCTGGATCGGGATGATCGTCGCCTCGGGGGCGAGACCGACGAAGCCGGTGCCCGCGACGGGGCGGGCCGCGATGATGCCGGCGACCTTGGTGCCGTGGCCGACGGTGTCGGTCGTGCCGTCCTCCTTGCCCCGCTCGATCGGGTCGCCGTTCTCGTCCTTGATGCCCTTCGGCAGGAGGTTGCGGCCGCTCTTGGCATCGACCGCGCCCGCGAGCTGCGGGTTCTTGATGTCCACGCCGGTGTCGATGACCGCCACCCGCACGCCCTTGCCCTTGGACCGGCTCCACAGTTCGTCCAGGAGGACGCGCTGGAGGGACCACGGGCGGCCCGGGTACAGGCCGTTGGGGAACTGGCACTGGTCCGAGTAGGGCAGCTTGCCGGCCGCCTCCGCGGGGGGTGCGAGGACGGTTGCCGTCGTCAGCAGCGTCGCGGCCGCCGCCAGTGTCGTACGGAGTGCTGCTGCGGGGGCCAGGTGAGACCTGCGAGTCGTACGGAGCACTGTCGTCCGAAGCTGCACTGTCGTCCGCCTCCTCACGAGCCCTGCGGCTGACGTGCCGCGGCCGTCGACAGGCGCGGGCCGGTCGGCAGGAACTCCGACCAGGCGGCGGGGATCGGCGCCGGGTCCACGTCCTTGTAGCCGAGGCGGTTCTGCGCCTGCTGTGCCTCCTGCTCGAGCTGCTTGCGCTCCTTGGCCGTGGTGCCGATCCCGGCGTCGTCCGTGGCGCTGTCGGCGTTGGACTGCAGGACGTAGCGCAAGCCCGTGTCGGTGACGAGGAACACCGGGCCGGTCTTGGTCTGTTCGCCCTGGAACTGGCGGTAGAGCTGGCCGGAGCCGGGGGTGACGTAGGCGCTGGAGGATCCGGTGGGCAGCTTGGCCGGGTAGTCGGTGCCGACCCAGGTGCTCAGGGTGGTGGCGCCCGAGCCGGCGTCGACGTCGCGCAGGACGTTGCAGATGGTGCTGCGGCTGCCGGAGGCCGCCGACGCCTCGTTGACGGGCGCGGGGTCGCCGGTCGGCCAGTTGTGCTCGGTACCGAACGCCTGGCCCGGCACGATCGCGCCCGGGCTGACCTCGTGGGCCTGGCCGGCCTGGCCGAGCGACGCCAGGTCCTCGCTGAACAGCAGCAGTTGGGCGATGAAGGCGGAGACCGGGGCGACCCGGCCGGGCAGTACCACGTAGTACTGCTCGGTGTTGTTGTCGAAGGCCTTGAGCACCATGCCGACCTTGTTGACCGACGCGTCCAGCTGCCCGGGTGCCCCGGCCGCCGTGCCCGGCTGCCCGGTGATCTTCGGGAAGCTGATCGCGTCGCCGGGGTGCAGGGTGGCCAGCCATTCGTCGGAGACCCGCTGGGGCTGGCGGCCGGAGCCGACGACGGCGCGCAGGAGCAGCTCGTCGCTCTTGTCGATGGGGTACACGGCACCGCTCGCGTCCACGACGTGGCGCTTGCCCCGCGGGTCCGTCACGTAGAGCAGCTGGCCGCCGCGCAGGCGCCCCTTGTCGTCGGTCACCTTCATGTCGCGCGCTGAGAGCACCAGCGCGGCCTTCTGGACGGAGCCGCCGCCGCCCGCGCCCGGACGCTCGCAGACCACCCAGCGCTTCCCGGTGCCCGCCTCGGAGGACGGGGGCAGCCGGTCGGGGGCGTACGGGATGCCGATGGTGACGCCGTGCGGGATCTTGCCCTTGTCGAGGACGGACTCGGCGACGGTCACGACGTCGCCCTTCCCGTCGGCGAGGAGCAGCTTCGCGGAGGCCATGTTGAGCACGGGGTGGAGCTGGACCTCGCCGTCGGTCTTGAGGACGACGTACCGCGTCGTCGACTTGCTGGCGACGATCACCTTGGCGTTGGGTTCGTCCCAGCCCTTGGGCGCGGTCGGCTTGAACATGCCCCACGCCCCGAAGACCGCCATGACGATCACGCCGACGATGATGCCGGGCAGGACCGAGCGCAGCGGTCGCGGCGCTCCCTCCTCGGAACCGTCCGGCGACGACTGGAGGAAGGCCGCGAGCATGCGGCGCTTCGCGAAGGTGTAGGCGTTGAGCTGATCGCGCCGGGATGCCATCTGTCTGTGTCTCTCCCCGTTGTCCGTCCGGGCCGCACGCGCGCGTGACGCGGTCCCCCGCCGCCGATGTCGGAGCGGCCCCCTACTATGCCTGGTATCCGCGCGGACTTGGGGAGCGGGTAGGGTTCCCGGGCCGTCAAGTGCCCTGTGGGGTGCTGGAATACGGGCGAGTCGTGAGCAGAACGGGGAGATGGAGTGATGGCTTCGGGAACGCGCGTGCGCTCCGGTGGCCGGTCGCGGACGCGGGGCTCCTCGGCCTCCGGGCCGCAGCCGGCGCGGTCACCGCAGGCGCCACAGCGGTCGGCGGCGCCGGGGGCGCTCCAGCTCAAGGTGCGTTCGGGGCACGCCGGGGCATTCCGGTTGCAACGCCTCGTCCTGTGGCAGGTCGCGGCCGCCGTGCTGCTGGTCGGCTGGGCGATCGGGCCCGTGGCCATGGGGGTGGCCGGTGTCATCGCCGCGGTGCTCGTGGTGCTCTCCGTGGCGCGCCGCCGCGGCCGTTCGCTGCCGGAGTGGCTGGCCACCGCGCGGGCACTGAAGGTACGCCGGCGACAGGCCGCCAAGCTGGAGATACCGCCGGGGACCGAGCCGGGGTTCGCCCCGGCGCTGGAGTGCGACCCGAGCCTGCGCACCCAGGAGTACGGCAGCCGTGACCGGCGGCCCGTCGGGATCGTCGGCGACGGCACGTTCGTCACCGCGGTCCTTCAGGTCGAGGCGGACGCGACCGCGCTGCGGGCCGAGCGCAGCCGGCAGCCGCTGCCG
This sequence comes from Streptomyces sp. ID05-39B, assembly GCF_033794725.1. Lineage (NCBI taxonomy): Bacteria > Bacillati > Actinomycetota > Actinomycetes > Kitasatosporales > Streptomycetaceae > Streptomyces > Streptomyces sp. ID05-39B. The sequence continues at coordinate 9,754 of NZ_JARGEF010000229.1, forward strand.
CTCGCCCTGGTGCACGACGCGCTCGACGTGGACGGCATCCGCCTGGAGTCCGCGCAGATCGTGCTGCACACCCAGCCCGCCCCCGCGCTGCACCTGCCGCGCCAGTCCGTGGCCGTCGCCAACTACGCGCCCCTCCAGGAGCAGACCGGCGCACCGGCCGTACGCATCACCTGGATCGCGTTGAAGCTCGACCCGGAGCTGTGCCCGGAGGCCGTGGCCGCGCGCGGCGGCGGTCTCACCGGCGCGCAGAAGTGCGTCGTGCGGGCGGCCGATCATCTGGCGAGCCGGCTGACCGGCGCCGGGTTCCGTGCCACCGTGCTGGACGAGGAGGGGCTGACGGCCGCCCTCGCCACCTCGGTCTGCGCCAACCCGCTGGTGACGGCGGAGGCCGGGCGGACCGGGGCGGTGGACCGGCGCACCGAGGAGTCCGGCCGGAGCTGGCGGTGCGACAACCGGCGGCACACGACGTACTGGCTGCGCCGGTGGCCCGCGCTGGGCGGTGACGGCGGCCCGTCGCTGCCGCAGTTCGTCGCCCTGATCACCGCCATCCCCGCGCTTGCCACTACGTTCAGCCTGACCCTCGCGCGCGGCGAGCGTCAGGAGGTGTCCCTGAGCGGACACGTCCGGGTGACGGGACGCAGTGACGACGAACTCGTGGCGGCCCGGCGCGCGGTGCAGGGCGCGGCCCGGCACACCGGCGCGGGGCTCGCCCGCCTCGACCGCGAACAGGTGCCCGGCATCCTGGCCACACTGCCCCTCGGAGGTGTTCGGTGACCGCGACCCCGACGACCACGACACGGACCGGAGCGCCGGAGCCTTCCCCCGGCACGCCTGGCACCCCTGCCACCTCTGACTCCCCCGGGCGCCGCTTGCTGCGCGCCGGCTTCGGACTGGTCGGTCCGCGGCACGCGCGGCACTCGGTGTCCGTGGAGCAACTGGGCGCGCTCGCGCTGCCCATCGGCGACGACGGCGTCGTCATCGGCGTGGACGCCGAGGGACGACCCGCCGTCCTGGGCCTCAACCGGCCCACGCCCTACGACGTCGTCCTCATCGGAGGTCTGTGGACCGCACAGGTGCTCGCGCTCAGAGCGGCGGCCACCGGGGCCCGGGTGGCCGTGGAGACGGGCCGGCCGCAGGCGTGGGCGCAGATGGTGCACGCCATGGGCGGCGGGCAGAACGGCCTGGCGGTGTACGAGGTCGGCCGGGTGCCCCCGCAGGGCGCGTCGGCGGGCACGCCGGTGCTGGTCGTGCGGGACTGCGGGATGCGCCCGCCGCGCGGCCGTGTGGCGTCCGGGCCCTGGCAGGCCGTGCTGACGCTGCTGCCGTATCTGTCCCCGGTCGCCCCTCGGCTGCTCCGGCAGGCCCGTCTCGTCGGCGTGCAGCGGATCTCGCCGGACGAGTCGGCGGAACTGGGCCGCGCGCTGGCGCTCCCGCGCGCGGACGTGGATGCCCTGCCCACGCTCGCCGACGGCTTCACGCTGTGGTGCGCCGACCGCGACCGGCAGTACGTCATGACGCAGCCCACGGACGCGGAGATCGGCCTGCTGGGCACGCCTCGGCGCATGGACTGAGGCGACTTTCCGGCTTCCCGACCTTCCGGGTTGCCGGGTTGCCGGGTTGCCGGGTTGCCGGGTTGCCGACCTTCCGAGTTGCCGGGTTGCCGTCACTTCGGCCTCCTTCCCTCCTCCCTTCGTGATCCTTCCGTGCTTCCCGCCTTTCCCATACGGCAGTTGTGACGTTATGGCCGGTTTGCCAGGTGGTCTGACGCACACGCGCTCACTCGTCGGGAAGCCGGGGACGTGATGGACTGGTGCCGAGGGCGGGCGGGCCTGCCTGGGCGCGGCATCTCATGATTAGGCTGGTGCCGGGCGCGATGCCGGAAACCGTGGGGTGGGCGTCGGCGTCCCGGGGGAGGGCCGGCACTTCGGACGACCCCTGACCGCCTCGGACCACTGCGTACGACGAGAAATGGTCGCCCCCGCACGGCTTGAGGGTGCGCGACCACACCAGGAGGAACTGTGAGCAGCGATCGGGACGGGATCCGCGGGGGCTGGGCCACACCCGGCGATGACCAGCCCGACGCGGAGTCCGCCATCGAGACGACGGGCGAGTTCACCATCGACTACGCGCCGCCCGCTTGGTACACGCAGAACGCGGCGGGGGACTCGGGGTCGGGGACAGGATCGGGGACCGGGCCGGGCACACAGCCCGGGTCGGAGTCGGGCGCTGGACCGGGCGCGGGTCCCGGCACGGGAGCGCCCGGCGGCCCGGGGGGCGGATTCCCCGCCGGTGACCCCATTCCTGGGCTGGCACCACCGGCCCACGCGAATGCGACCCCGGGTACGCCGTACGCCCCTCCGGCTCCGCCCGCGCCTGACGCTCCCTTCACGCAGCCTGCGCCTGCCGCACCGGTGGCCGGTCCGGAGGCGCCGTACACGCCGCCCGTGGAACCGTCTCCTTCTCCTTCCCCGGAGGCGCCTTTCGCTCCGCCCGCGGCACCTGCCGCTCCCGTAGCCCCGGCGGCTCCCGCAACGCCCGCCGGCAAGCCTCCGGTCGCCGTGCCCCAGTTGCCGACGGACAGCGGATTCGAACCGCAACAGCCGCAGCCACCGCGGCCCGAGCAGCCACAGCCCGCGACGCCGCCCTCCGCCGAGGACGAGGACGGTTCCGGGAACGGCGATCTGGAGAGCGGCGCGACCATGCGCTTCTCGTCGGTCGCCCTGAAGCGTCAGATCGCGCAGCACGCCGAGGCGTCGGCGTCGCCAGCCGCGACCGGCAGCGAGGCCGAGGCGGACGCCCCGGCCGACGCGGCGGACGACGAGGCCGTGAACGACAAGGTGAATGAGGGCTCCGAGGCAGAGGCCGAGGCGACCGACACCGAGGCCGTGGCCGGGGAGGTCGAGGACGGGTTCCGGCAGTCCGATCCGGCCGCCGAGGGGGACGCGGCTCCCGCAACCGTGTCTCCCGTCGCCGAGACCCCGGACGAGGAGTCGGCGCACGGAGACCCGGCGGACGACGTGCCCGCCGCCGAGCCGGACGCCACGACGGAGACCGGACCGGAGCCGTCGCCCGCCCTGCCCGCGGAGGCGGCATCCGCCCCCGACCCTTCGGACGCCGTCCCGGCGGACGCGGCCCCGCCCGCTCCGCAGGGCCCCGCGCCGGTCGCTCCGCCCGCCTGGACTCCCCCGCCGACCCCGCAGAGCGGGCTGCCGCCGCTGCCGCCGTCGTACCAGCC
>NZ_JARGEF010000022.1:0-43702 GCF_033794725.1 Streptomyces sp. ID05-39B
GCCCCCACCCCTGCACCCATCTCCGCACCCATCTCCGCCCTGTCCTTCCTCGCCCCTCGAGATCCACAACGGATACTCGCGGGCCGCGGTTCCCGGCGCCCCGTACCCTGGAGGGGTTATGACTGAGACCACGCAGCGCCCCCTCCGCGTCCTCGCCGCCATGTCCGGCGGAGTGGACTCCGCCGTCGCCGCCGCCCGTGCCGCGGAAGCCGGCCACGACGTCACCGGTGTCCACCTCGCGCTCTCCGCGAACCCGCAATCCTTCCGCACGGGCGCGCGGGGCTGTTGCACCATCGAGGACTCCCGCGACGCGCGCCGCGCCGCCGACGTCATCGGCATCCCGTTCTACGTCTGGGACCTCGCGGACCGCTTCCGCGAGGACGTCGTCGACGACTTCGTCGCCGAGTACGAGGCCGGCCGCACCCCCAACCCCTGCCTGCGCTGCAACGAGAAGATCAAGTTCGCGGCGCTCCTGGACAAGGCCCTGGCCCTCGGCTTCGACGCCGTGTGCACCGGCCACTACGCGCAGGTGATCGTCCGCGAGGACGGCAGCCGCGAACTGCACCGCGCCTCCGACATGGCCAAGGACCAGTCGTACGTCCTCGGCGTCCTGGACGAGAGGCAGCTCGCGCACGCCCTGTTCCCGCTCGGCGACACGGTGACGACGAAGGACGAGATCCGCGCCGAGGCCGAGCGCCGCGGCCTCGCGGTCGCCAAGAAGCCCGACTCGCACGACATCTGCTTCATCGCCGACGGCGACACCCAGGGCTTCCTCGCGAAGCGGCTGGGCAAGGCCGAGGGCGACATCGTCGACGAGAGCGGCACCAGGATCGGCAGCCACGACGGCGCGTACGGCTTCACCATCGGCCAGCGCAAGGGCCTGCGCATCGGCACCCCGGCCGCAGACGGCAAGCCGCGCTACGTCCTCGACATCTCACCGGTGGACAACACCGTGACGGTCGGCCCCGCCGACGCCCTGGACGTCACCGCGCTCACCGCCGTCAAGCCCCGCTGGTGCGGCACGGCCCCGGCCGGCCCCGGCACCTACACCGCCCAGCTCCGCGCCCACGGCGGCGAGACCGAGGTCAGGGCCGAACTCGTCGACGCCACCCTGCACGTCACCTTCACCGAGCCGGTCCGCGGGGTCGCCCCCGGCCAGGCGATCGTCCTGTACGACGACACGCGCGTGGTCGGTTCGGCGACGATCGCCTCGACCACGCGCGCGAAGACCGCCGCCGTGTGACCGTCCGCCCCAGCGGCCGTCCGCCCTACGGCGTGAGGAACTCGGTGAGCACCGGCGCCAGGACGTTCGGGTCGACCATGTGGGTCTGGTCCTCCAGGGACCGGTAGGTGCCCTGCGCGGCGGCCTCCGCGACCGCTCGGGCGGCCCGGCGCATCCAGTCCGGGCTGGCCGAGCCGGCCAGTGACAGGACCGGGACGTCCAGCGAGGCCAGCCGCTCCCGGGGAACCAGGCCGTCGCCCATGACGGCGTCGTCGTAGGCCAGGGTGGGGGCGATCCTCTCCATGGCGGGCCACATCGGCGACTGGCGGGCGCCCCGGATCATCTCCTCCGCCAGGCCCGTCAGACGCAGGAACAGTTCCACGGCGTCCCCGCGCCGGTCGTGGGCGAGGGCCTCCGTCAGGTGCTCGGTGTACGCGGCGCGCTCCTCGGCGCCGCCCTCGGAGAAGTCCGCGAACGGCGTCTCGTACACCGCGACCCGGCTCACCGGCAGCCCGGCGGCAGCAGCCTCCAGGGCCAGCGCGCCGCCCGAGGAGACGCCGTACAGCGCCGCCTCGCCGCCCGCCTCCTCGATCAGTGCAGCCAGGTCCTCGACCTCGCGCTCCACCGCGTACGGGGCCGTGTCGCCACTCTCGCCGCGGCCCCGGCGGTCGTACCAGAAGGCGGTGAAGTGCGGGGCGAGGAGCCCGGCCAGGGGCGCCACCGTGCCGCCCGTCGACATCGCCCCGCTCACCAGGATGACCGCGGGGCCCTGCCCTGCACGGGCGTACGCCAGGGAGGTGCCGTCGCGGGAAAGGGTCTTCTTGTCCATGCCTGTGCAGACTGCCCCAGGACACGGGACTTATCGCCCTACGACACCTCCACTTCGTAGAAGCACAGGTGGTCCTTGATCCGTTCGACGTCCGGCTTCGGGTCGGAATACGCCCACACGAGGTCGGGAGCGTCCGGCAGCGACCAGTAGGACGCCGTGCCCTTGAACGGGCAGTGGGTGTGGGTGTCGGAGGGGGTGAGGAGATCCAGGCGTACGTCGTCCGCGGGAAGGTAGTAGCGCACCGGGCAGCCGGTCTCCCTGAGGATCAGGGGCCGGTCCGTCTCGGCCAGCACCTGGTTCCCATGGACGACCCGTACGTGCTGGGTGCCCTGCTCGATCGTGATCGTGTGTCCGTCGGCCATACCCGGGACAGCACGCGAAGGCCGCCGGTTCTTCCCGCGTACCGTGGCCGGATGCGCATCTGTGTCTTTCTCTCCGCCGCCGACCTCGACGACCGCTACACCCGGCCCGCCCGGGAATTCGCCGAACTGCTCGGCAAGGGCGGGCACACCCTCGTGTGGGGCGGCTCCGACGCCGGGCTCATGAAGGTGGTCGCCGACGGCGTGCAGGAGGCCGGCGGCCGGCTGTGCGGGGTCTCCGTGGACTTCCTCGCGGCCAAGGCGCGGCCCGGCGCCGACGAGATGGTCATCGCGCGCGACCTCGCCGAACGCAAGCGGCTGCTCCTGGAGAAGGCCGACGCGGTGGTCGTCATGGTCGGCGGCACGGGCACCCTCGACGAGGCCACCGAGATCCTGGAACTGAAGAAGCACGGCCACACCGACAAGCCCGTCGTCCTGCTCAACACGGCCGGCTTCTACGACGGCCTCAAGGAGCAGTTCCGGCGCATGGACACCGAGGGATTCCTGCCCCGGCCGCTCACCGACCTGGTGTTCTTCGCCGAGGAGCCGGTCGGGGCGCTCGCCTACCTGGAGGAGAGCCAGGGCGTCGCCTGAGCCGGCGGTGATGCGAGCATGGCGGGTATGGCAACTCATGTGATCACCGGAGCGGGTTCCGGCATCGGCGCGGCCGTCACCCGCCGCCTCCACGCGCGCGGGGACGACATCGTGCTGCACGCGCGGGACGCGGGACGTGCGAAGGAACTGGCGGCGGAGTTTCCCGGGGCGCGGACGCTGGTCGGCGACCTCGCGGACCCCGACAAGCTCAGCTGGGCCTTCTCGCACCAGTCGCTGCCGGAGCGGGTGGACTCGCTGCTGCACATCGCCGGGGTGGTCGATCTCGGGCCCGTCGGCGAGCTGACGCCCAAGGCGTGGCGCCACCAGCTCAACGTCAATCTGATCGCTCCCGCCGAGTTGACGCGGCACTTCCTGCCGCAGGTGCGGGCGGCTCGCGGGCACGTCGTGTTCGTCAACTCCGGGGCGGGGTTGCGGGCGAGCGCGAACTGGTCGGCGTACGCGGCGTCCAAGCACGGGCTCAAGGCGCTGGCGGACGCGCTGCGGGCGGAGGAGCACGGCAACGGGGTGCGGGTCACCTCCGTGTATCCCGGGCGTACGGCCAGCCCGATGCAGGCCAAGGTCCATCAGCAGGAGGGGAAGGAGTACGACCCCGCCGAGTGGATCGATCCCGAGTCGGTCGCCACGACGATCCTCATGGCGCTCGATCTGCCGCGGGACGCGGAGGTCAACGACCTGACGGTGCGGCCGGGTCGGTAGGGGCACCCCTGGACGGGCTGGATCACCGCGGGCCGGAGGATACGTAGGCTTCGGTTCGTGAACGCATATTTCAGGTTCGGGTCCGCCACCGGGATCGGGTCCATGCCCGGCGGTGACGCCAGGGAGGCCGCCAGGACGGTTGCCGGGTCCTTCGAAGAGTTTCCGTTTCTCGCGGAGCTGCCGGCCAGGGGGCCCGGCGCCGACATGATCGGCCGCACCGCCGGCATGCTCGTCGAGCTGTACGCGCGGGTGGAGCCCAGCGGCTGGCGTCTCGGTGACCGTCCCGGCAGGGACACCCGGCGGGCCAGGTCGTGGCTGCGGGAGGACCTCGACGCCCTGGAGGAGGCCACCCAGGGGTACGAGGGCCAGGTCAAGGTGCAGGCCGTCGGCCCGTGGACCCTCGGCGCCTCCCTGGAGCTGAGGAACGGCGAGGCCGCCCTCTCGGACCCCGGCGCCTGCCGCGACCTCGCCGCCTCCCTCGCGGAGGGCCTGCGCGTGCACCTCGCCGAGGTGCGGCGCCGCGTCCCCGGCGCCCAGGTCGTCCTGCAGCTCGACGAACCCTCCCTCACCGCCGTCCTGCGCGGCCACGTCAGGTCCGCCAGCGGCTACCGCACGTACCGCGCCGTGGACCGGCAGGTCGTCGAGGCGACACTCCGCGAGGTCGTGGGGGTGCACGAGGGCGGCCCCGTCGTGGTGCACTCGTGCGCGCCGGACGTCCCGTTCGCCCTGCTGCGGCGGGCCGGAGCGGCTGCCGTGTCGTTCGACTTCTCGCTCCTCACCGAGCGTGACGACGACACGATCGGTGAGGCGGTGGAAGCCGGTACCCGGCTGTTCGCCGGTGTGGTGCCGGGGACGGACGCCGCATTGTCGGACCCTGCCGGTAGCGTCATGGGTGTCAGGACGCTGTGGCGCAGGCTGGGGCTGCGACCCGACCTTCTCGCGGAGGCGGTGACCGTCACTCCGGCGTGCGGCCTCGCGGGGGCTTCGCCCGAGTACGCGCGGGAGGCGCTCGCCCACTGCGTCCGGGCGGCGAGATCCCTCGCGGACAACCCAGAGTAACGGGAGGACAACACGGTGGCCGGCGACAGGCAAGCGGAGACGACGGTGCCCTCGGAGGCACGGGAGAAGCACGCGCAGCTCGCTGAGCAGATCGAGGAGCACCGCTTCCGGTACTACGTGAAGGACGCCCCCGTCGTCAGCGACGCGGAGTTCGACCGCCTCCTGCGCTCCCTGGAAGCCCTGGAGGAGCGGTATCCCGAGCTGCGCACCCCCGAATCGCCGACGCAGAAGGTGGCGGGGGCGTACGAGACGGAGTTCACCGCCGTCCAGCACCGCGAGCGCATGCTGTCGCTGGACAACGCGTTCGACGATCTGGAGCTGGCCGCCTGGGCCGAGCGCGTCCACAAGGACGTCGGCGCCTCCGCGTACCACTTCCTGTGCGAGCTGAAGGTCGACGGACTCGCCGTCAACCTGACGTACGAGAACGGCCGGCTGACCCGCGCGGCCACCCGTGGCGACGGCCGGACCGGCGAGGACATCACGCCCAACGTGCGGACCATCGCGGAGATCCCGGACCGGCTGTCCGGCGACGGTGTCCCCTCCCTCGTCGAGATCCGCGGCGAGGTCTACTTCCCGATGGAGAAGTTCCAGGAGCTGAACGCCCGTCTGGTCGAGGCCGGCGACAAGCCCTTCGCCAACCCGCGCAACGCGGCGGCCGGTTCACTGCGCCAGAAGGACCCCCGCGTCACCGCGGGCCGCCCCCTGCACATGGTGGTCCACGGCATCGGCGCCCTGGAGGGGTACGAGGGCCTCACCCGCCTCTCCGAGGCCTACGACCTCCTCAAGTCCTGGGGCCTGCCCACCTCCCGGCACAACAAGGTGGTCGACGACCTCGACGGCGTACGGGAGTTCATCGCCTACTACGGCGAGAACCGGCACTCCGTGGAGCACGAGATCGACGGGGTCGTCGTCAAGCTCGACGAGATCCGGCTCCAGGGGCGGCTCGGCTCCACGGCCCGTGCCCCGCGCTGGGCGATCGCCTACAAGTACGCGCCGGAGGAGGTCAACACCAAGCTTCTCAACATCCGCGTGGGTGTCGGCCGTACAGGCCGCGTCACGCCGTACGCCCAGGTCGAGCCGGTGACCGTGGCCGGGTCCGAGGTGGAGTTCGCGACCCTGCACAACCAGGACGTCGTCAAGGCCAAGGGCGTCCTCATCGGCGACACGGTGGTGCTGCGCAAGGCGGGCGACGTCATCCCCGAGATCCTCGGGCCGGTCGCCGACCTGCGTGACGGCAGCGAGCGCGAGTTCGTGATGCCCTCCGAGTGCCCCGAGTGCGGCACCCCGCTGCGGCCGATGAAGGAGGGCGACGTCGACCTGCGCTGCCCCAACGCCCGCACCTGTCCCGCCCAGTTGCGCGAGCGGCTCTTCTACCTCGCGGGCCGCAAGGCCCTGGACATCGACCACTTCGGGTACGTCTCCGCCGCGGCCCTCACCAAGCCGCTGGAGCCCGCGCAGCCGCCGCTGGCCGACGAGGGCGACCTGTTCGACCTCACCATCGAGCAGCTGCTGCCCATCAGGGCGTACGTCCTCGACCAGGACAGCGGTCTGCCCAAGCGGGACCCGAAGACCGGCGAGGAGAAGATCGTCACCGTCTTCGCCAACCAGCAGGGCGAACCGAAGAAGAACGCGCTCGCCATGCTGGACTCCATCGCCGCCGCCAAGGAGCGCCCGCTGGCCCGCGTCCTCACCGGCCTGTCCATCCGGCACGTGGGGCCGGTCGCGGCCGAGGCGCTGGCCCGCGAGTTCCGCTCCATCGACCGCATCGAGCAGGCGAGCGAGGAGGAGCTGGCCGGCACCGACGGCGTCGGCCCGGTCATCGCGGCCTCCCTCAAGGAGTGGTTCGCCGAGGACTGGCACCGCGAGATCATCCGCAAGTGGAAGGCCGCCGGCGTCCGCATGGAGGAGGAGGGCTCCGGCGAGGACCAGGGCCCGCGCCCGCTGGAAGGCCTCACCGTCGTGGTCACCGGCACCCTGGAGCACTTCACCCGGGACGGCGCCAAGGACGCCCTGCAGAGCCGCGGCGCGAAGGTGACCGGATCGGTGTCGAAGAAGACGTCGTTCGTCGTGGTGGGTGACAGCCCCGGATCGAAGTACGACAAGGCGATGCAGCTCAAGGTTCCGGTGCTGGACGAGGACGGCTTCACGGTCCTCCTCGAACAGGGGGCGGAGGCGGCCGCCGAAGTCGCCCTGCCGGTCCCCGAGTCCTGAGGACCGGCGGCCGAAGGCCACCCGATCGGCGCATACCGGCTGCTTCCGGGTGGCAGGGACGCAATCGGGCAACCGTCGACGACCGCTGCCCGCGGAAGCCTTCCGCGGCCTACTGTTGAGACGTGCGCCCGCCGTGCCCCGCTGCCGTCGGGGCATCCCCCGCTCCTGACGGGCCGGGGGAAGGGTCTTCCAACGCGGCACCGGCGAAAGGCTGTCGGGCAGCGGACCGCGTGGCGTCGGCACCGCCGGCTGTGAGAGGGACGGGAATGGAACCGACCGAGAGCGCCGCCCCGGACACTGGGCTGCCCCGGCGCCGGGTCACCGACGCCTGGTGGGGCAGCCGGTGGGTGGCGTGGTCAGAGCGTCCCCCGGACGAACCGGCCCGCACCGGCGACCCGCTCACCCGGACGGCCCCCCGCGCCGCCGGCCCGTTCCCGGCCGGCTCCGACCCCGCGGACCTCTCCGGACCCTACGACGCCGACGCGGAACGCCACCTGACCTGGCCCGCGCTCCCCGCGGCCGTCGTCGCGGGGGCCGGGTTCGCCCTCGGCGCCGCCCTCTACCGGGCCTTCACCTCCAGCCACGCGCTGTTCCCCTCCGGCACCGTCGGCTGGTCGCTGGCCGTGCTGACCGGCGTCGTCGTCGGCCACCTCGTCATGCTGGGCCGGGCCCGCTGGTGGGGCGGCACCGGCTCCGGAGCCGCCCTCACCCTCGCCGTCCTGCTGCTCTACGGCTGGCTGCCCGCCGGCCTGGTCAGCCTCACCGTCGTCGTCCTGGTCGGCATAGCCCGCAGCCACCGCTGGCGCCAGGGCGTCCTGCACGGCGCGGTGGACATCCTCGGCATCGGCGCGGGCGCGCTGCTGCTGGCCGCGTGCGGGCGGGTGCCGTCCGTCGAGCGGCCGTGGACCCCCGACACCTGGACCGTCTACACCGCACCCCAGGTGGTGCTGGTCGCCGTCGCCTACCTCGCCGTCACCCGCATCCTGCTCTGGTACCTGCACACCCCCCGGGCCGGCCGTCTGCCCACCGTCGCCCGTACCGCCCTGCTCAGACAGGGGCTCGTCGCGGTCGCCCTGCTGGGCATAGCCCCGCTGGTGTGCGTCGTCGCCGTCGCCAAGCCGATCCTGCTGCCGCTCTTCGCCATCCCGCTGATCGCCCTCGACTCCACGCTGTGGATGGCCCGCGCCCGCGCCGAGGAACAGTTGCGCGACCCGCTCACCGGACTGCCCAACCGCCAGTGGCTCGGCGAGCGGATCTGGACCGCCCTCGACGACGCCGAGCGGATCGGCGCCCGCGCCGCACTGATGCTGATCGACCTCGACCGGTTCCGGTCGGTCAACGACACGCTCGGCCACCTCGCCGGGGACCGGCTGCTCCTCCAGATAGCCGACCGGCTCAGGCTGGCCCTGCCGCGCGGGGCCGAGGTCGCGCGGCTCGGCGGTGACGAGTTCGCCGTCTTACTGCCCGTCGCCGACTCCACCACCTCGGCGACCCGCGTGGCCCGAGGACTCGTCGCCCATCTCAGCTCCCCCCTCGACCTCGACGGGCTCACCCTCGTCCTGGAGGCCAGCGCCGGGGTCGCCGTCTTCCCCGACCACGCGCTCGACGCGGAAGGCCTGCTGCGGCGGGCGGACGTGGCGATGTACCAGGCCAAACGGGACCGTACGGGCGTCGAGGTCTACGAGTCCAAGCGCGACTCCAACACACCCGACCGGCTCGGTCTGCTGGGCGACCTGCGTCGCGCGCTCGACGCGCACGACGTCCAGCTGCACTACCAGCCCAAGGTCCGCTTCGACGGCCAGGTCGCCGGGCTGGAGGCGCTGGTGCGGTGGGTGCACCCCGAGCGGGGGAAGGTGCCGCCGGACGAGTTCATCGCGATCGCCGAATCCTCCGGGCTGATGCCGCACCTCACCGAGTACGTGCTCGACACGGCCCTCGAACAGGTCGCACGGTGGCGGGCCCAGGGGCTGTACGTGCCCGTCGCGGTCAATGTCTCCCCGCGCGACGTCCACACCCCCGGTTTCGCCGGCTCCGTCGCGGCCCGGCTGGCGCGGCACGGGGTGCCCGCGGCGGCGCTCCAGCTGGAGATCACGGAACACGTCCTGTTGGAGGACCCGCAGCGTGCCGCCGACACCCTCAACGCGCTGACCGGACACGGCGTGAAGATGTCCCTCGACGACTTCGGCACCGGCTACTCCTCCCTGGTCCATCTACGGCGGCTGCCGGTGAGCGAACTGAAGATCGACCGGTCGTTCGTGGGCCGGCTCGCCGTGGACACCGAGGACGCGGAGATCGTGCGCTGCACCGTCGACCTCGCGCATTCACTCGGGCTGCTCGTCGTCGCGGAGGGCGTCGAGGACGACGAGACGTGGGAGCGGCTGCGCGACCTCGGCTGCGATGCCGTACAGGGCTGGCTGGTCGCGGCGGCGATGCCTGCGGAGGAGACCACGGCGTGGCTGCGGGCCCGTGGGGCGCGGGGCTGGCAGCGGCCTGCGGCGGCGTTGCCCGCGGCCGCCGCCGACGAGTGATGCCGGCCGTACACCCGGCCGCCCACCCGTTCGGCCGATCGAAGGCGGCCCATCCGCCCGGGGGAGGCCGGCCCCCGGAGTCTCCTGGACGTCCAGGAGACTCCAACGACACCCGCTTGCCGGGCAGCGCGGCCGGGGACGGACGCGGCCGACGAGGGCCTCACGGCGAACCGTTTAACCGGTAGGCGCCCCGGCCCCATAGGATTGGACCCCACACCACACACACTCACCCCAGAGGAACGCTGCATGCCTGGCATTACGCGCGAGGAGGTCGCCCACCTCGCCCGGCTGGCGCGTCTGGAGCTGAAGCCCGAAGAGCTCGACCACTTCGCGGGACAGCTGGACGACATCATCGGCGCGGTCGCCCGCGTCAGCGAGGTCGCCGACCAAGACGTACCGCCGACCTCGCACCCGCTCCCGCTGACGAACGTCATGCGGGCGGACGAGGTCCGTCCGTCGCTCACCCCCGTGCAGGCGCTCTCCGGCGCCCCGGCCCAGGAGCAGCAGCGTTTCAAGGTGCCGCAGATCCTGGGGGAGGACTAACCGCAATGACGGACACCGTCAACATCATCAAGCTCACCGCCGCCGAGATCGCCGCGAAGATCGCCTCCGGTGACCTCACGGCCGTCGAGGTCACCGAGGCCCACCTGGCCCGTATCGAGGCCGTCGACGAGAAGGTGCACGCCTTCCTGCACGTCGACCGTGAAGGCGCGCTGGCCCAGGCCCGCGCCGTCGACGAGAAGCGGGAGCGCGGCGAGAAGCTCGGGCCTCTCGCCGGTGTGCCCCTCGCGCTGAAGGACATCTTCACCACCGAGGGCATCCCGACGACCGTCGGCTCGAAGATCCTCGAAGGCTGGATCCCGCCGTACGACGCGACGCTCACCAAGCGGCTGAAGGCCGCCGACGTGGTGATCCTCGGCAAGACCAACATGGACGAGTTCGCCATGGGGTCCTCGACCGAGAACAGCGCCTACGGCCCCACCGGCAACCCCTGGGACCTCACCCGCATCCCCGGCGGCTCCGGCGGAGGTTCCTCCGCCGCCCTCGCCTCCTACGAGGCCCCCCTCGCCATCGGCACCGACACCGGCGGCTCCATCCGCCAGCCGGCCTCCGTCACCGGCACGGTCGGCGTGAAGCCGACGTACGGCGCGGTCTCCCGGTACGGCATGGTCGCCTTCTCCTCCTCCCTCGACCAGGGCGGGCCCTGCGCCCGTACGGTCCTGGACGCGGCCCTGCTGCACGAGGTGATCGCCGGGCACGACCCGCTCGACTCCACGTCCATCGACGCCCCGGTCCCCCCGGTCGTCGAGGCCGCCCGCAACGGCAGCGTCGACGGCATGCGCGTCGGCGTCGTCAAGCAGTTCCGCGGCGAGGGCTACCAGGCCGGTGTCATCCAGCGGTTCGACGAGTCCGTCGCGCTGCTGAAGGAACTGGGCGCCGAGATCGTCGAGCTGGACTGCCCGTCCTTCGACCTGGCGCTGTCGGCGTACTACCTGATCGCGCCCTCCGAGTGCTCCTCCAACCTCGCCCGCTTCGACGGCCTGCGCTACGGCGTCCGTACCGGCGACGACGGCACGCACTCCGCCGAGGAGGTCACCTCCCTCACCCGTGAGGCGGGCTTCGGCCCCGAGGTCAAGCGCCGCATCATGCTCGGCACGTACGCCCTGTCGAGCGGCTACTACGACGCCTACTACGGCAGCGCCCAGAAGGTCCGCACGCTCATCACGCGCGACTTCGAGAAGGCCTTCGAGCAGGTCGACGTGATCGTCTCGCCGACCACGCCCACCACCGCCTTCCCGATCGGCGAGCGTGCCGACGACCCGATGGCGATGTACCTGGCCGACCTGTGCACCATCCCGACCAACCTGGCGGGCAACGCGGCCATGTCGCTGCCCTGCGGTCTCGCCCCGGAGGACAACCTCCCGGTGGGCCTCCAGATCATCGCCCCGGCGCTGAAGGACGACAGGCTGTACAAGGTCGGCGCCGCCGTCGAGGCCGCCTTCGTGGAAAGGTGGGGGCACCCGCTGCTCGAGGAGGCTCCGTCGCTGTGAGTAAGGCACTGTCCAAGGCCAAGGGCTTCAAGAAGTCCAAGTCCGGCCTGTACCTGTCCATGGCCACCACCGTGTTCGGCGCGGTGAGTGTCGCCAAGCAGGCCAAACTGGCCCGCACCGAGAGCGACACGCTCCGCCTGATCGACGCCGCCGTGTCCGCCGCCGCCATCGCCACCGGCCTCGCCATCCTCTACCGCGAGCTGAAGCGGCTGGGCGACGACGACGTCCTGCTGGGCTGAGAGGGAAGTTTCACCGTGACCACCACGACCGACCTGGTGTCGTACGAGGACGCGCTGGCGTCGTACGACCCCGTCATGGGCCTCGAGGTCCATGTCGAACTCGGCACCAAGACCAAGATGTTCTGCGGCTGCTCGACCGAGCTGGGTGCCGAGCCCAACTCGCAGACCTGCCCGGTCTGCCTCGGCCTGCCCGGCGCGCTCCCGGTCGTCAACGCGACCGGCGTCGAGTCCGCCATCCGGATCGGCCTCGCGCTGAACTGCGAGATCGCCGAATGGTGCCGGTTCGCCCGGAAGAACTACTTCTATCCGGACATGCCGAAGAACTTCCAGACCTCCCAGTACGACGAGCCGATCGCCTTCAACGGCTACCTCGACGTCCAGCTGGAGGACGGCGAGACCTTCCGCGTGGAGATCGAGCGCGCCCACATGGAGGAGGACACCGGCAAGTCGACCCACGTGGGCGGCGCCACCGGCCGCATCCACGGCGCGTCCCACTCCCTGCTGGACTACAACCGCGCCGGCATCCCGCTCATCGAGATCGTCACCAAGCCGATCGAGGGTGCGGGGGAGCGAGCCCCCGAGGTCGCCAAGGCGTACGTCCGTGAACTGCGCGAGCTCATCAAGGCGCTCGGCGTCTCCGAGGCCCGCATGGAGATGGGCCAGATGCGCTGCGACGTGAACCTGTCGCTGCGCCCGCACGGCCGCGAGAAGTTCGGCACGCGTTCCGAGACGAAGAACGTCAACTCGCTGCGGTCCGTGGAGCGCGCGGCCCGCTTCGAGATCCAGCGGCACGCCGCCGTACTGAACAGCGGCGGGACGATCATCCAGGAGACCCGGCACTTCCACGAGGACACCGGGTCGACGACCTCGGGCCGCGTGAAGGAGGAGGCCGAGGACTACCGGTACTTCCCGGAGCCGGACCTGGTGCCGGTGGCCCCGACCCGTGAGTGGGTCGAGGAGATCCGCGCCTCGCTGCCCGAACTGCCGCTGGTCCGCCGCAACCGCCTGGTGGCGGACTGGGGCATCTCGGCCACCGACATGCAGGCCATCCTCAACGCCGGCGCGCTGGAGCTGATCGTCGCCACGATCGACGCCGGTGCCGACGCGGCCTCCGCCCGCAAGTGGTGGATGGGCGAACTGGCGCGCAGCGCCAACGAGTCCGGCCGCACGCTGGACGAGCTGGCGATCACGCCCGAGCAGGTCGCCCGCGTCGCCGAGCTGGTGAGCAAGGGCGACCTGAACGACAAGCTGGCCCGTCAGGTCATCGAGGGCGTCCTCGCGGGCGAGGGCACCCCGGACGAGGTCGTCGACAAGCGCGGGCTGAAGGTCGTTTCGGACGACTCGGCGCTCGGCACGGCCGTCGACGAGGCCATCGCCGGCAACCCGGGCATCGCCGACAAGATCCGCGGCGGCAAGGTCGCCGCGGCCGGCGCCCTGGTCGGCGCGGTCATGAAGGCCACCCGCGGTCAGGCCGACGCGGCCCGCGTCAAGGAACTGATCCTGGAGAAGCTGGGCGTCAGCGAGGGCTGAGCCCACGCCCGCCCCCTGGGGGGATGCACCGGCTTCGGTGCATCCCCCTTCTCCGTCTCCCGGCCTGAGGCGCTACGCTCGCCCGCCATGAGTGGACGTACCGACTCCGACACCCAGGACGGCATACGGACCGACGCGATCGAGGCGCACGACACGGACGGCACGGACACCGACACCACGGACGACATGCCTCGCCCCGACCCCGACCCCGACGACGCGGACGCCGACGCGGACGCCGACGCGGACGGGGACTCGGGTGAGGACTCGGGTGAGGACGAGTACGCCGGTGAGGACGCCCGGCAGGCCCGCTGGACCGCCGCCGGGACCGGCGCCCTGCTCACCCTCGCCGGGCTCGCCGCAGCCCTCCTGCGCCTCACAGGACCCGCCCCCGCTCTCGTGCCCGCCGCCTACGCCCTGGGCGCCGCCGTGTGCGCGCTCGCCGCGCTGCTGGGCTCCCGCGGCCGTACCCGGCGCGCGCTGTGGCTGCTCATCGCCGGGGTGATGGTGATGGCGGTCGGCGACCAGCTGGACTGACGGAGTTCCGGCGGGCCGGCCCGCACGGGACGGCGGACTCACGACAGAGGCATCGTTATTGTCCTGTGATCTGGCTCCCACTCCTGTGAATAAGCCCACGAACCCCTCAAACGATCACTTACGCCTGTAAGAGTGGCCCCGCGTTACTCATGCGTTCTTTGCGGGCTGTTCAGTTCATGTACGGCTGTTCCCGATCAAAGATCCCAAGATCCCCACATGGTCTTCACTCTTCGGGAGCACGTCTCGTGGCAGCCCTTGCACAGTGGTGTGTCCGGCACCGCCTCGTCGCGGTCCTGCTCTGGCTTCTCGCCCTCGGTGGGACGGCCACCGCCGCGACGATCGCGGGCTCCTCGTACTCCAACGACTACGACGTCCCCGGCACCGAGTCCGGCCGGGCCACCCGGCTGCTCGCCGAGGGCTTCCCCGGCCTCGGCGGCGACAGCGACACCGTCGTCTGGCACACCGAGCGGGGGACCGTCCGCGCCGCCGCCGTCGAACAGACCATGACGCGTACCCTCGCGAGCATCGCCGACCTCCCCGGCGTCGCCTCCGTGGCCGGCCCCTACGACGACCAGGGCGCCACGCGGATCAGCGCCGACGGGCGCACGGCCTACGCCACCGTCACCTTCGAGGACAGCGCCGAGAACATCGACCGCGGCGAGGCGAAGGCCGTCGTCGACACCGCCGAGGCCGCGCGGACCGACGGACTCCGGGTGGAACTGGGCGGCAGCGCCGTCGCGCTCACCGAATCCTTTGGCGGGCACCTCGCCGAGGTCGTGGGCGTGGCCGTCGCCGCCGTCGTGCTGTTCCTCGCCTTCGGCTCGCTCGCCGCCTCCCTGCTGCCCATCGCCACCGCTCTGATCGGCGTCGGCACCGCCTACGCCGGGATCGCGCTGCTGGGGCACGCCATGACCGTCGCCGACTTCGCGCCCATGCTGGGCATGCTCGTCGGGCTCGGCGTCGGCATCGACTACGCGCTCTTCATCGTCACCCGGCACCGGCGCGGCCTGAAACGGGGCCTGCCGGTCGCCGAGGCCGCCGAGGACGCCGTAGCCACCACGGGACGGGCCGTCGTCTTCGCGGGCGCCACCGTCTGCATCGCCCTGCTCGGCATGCTGATCCTGCGGCTGGACTTCCTCAACGGCGTGGCGATCGCCGCCTGTCTGACCGTCGTACTGACGGTCGCCGCCGCCGTCACCCTGCTGCCCGCCCTGCTCTCCCTCATCGGCCCGCGCGCCCTCAGCCGCCGCGAACGGCGCCGCCTCGCCGAACACGGGCCCGAACTCGAACTGCCCACCGGCTTCGCCGCCCGCTGGTCGGCGTTCGTCGAACACCACCCCAAGCTCCTCGGCGCGCTCGCCCTCGTCGTGATCGCCGGTCTCGCCGTACCCACGCTCTCCCTCCGCCTCGGCACCTCCGACCAGGGCAACCGAGCCGAGAACACCACCACCCGCCAGGCCTACGACCTCCTCGCCGCGGGCTTCGGCCCCGGCGTCAACGGCCCGCTGACCCTGGTCACCCACGTCGACGGCGCCCAGGACCGGCTCGCCCTGGACAACCTCGACGCCACCCTGCTAGCCGCCGAGGGCGTGGCCGCCGTGACCCCGGTGACCTACAGCGCGGGCGGCGACAGCGCGTACCTCACCGTCGTACCGCAGTCCTCGCCGCAGTCGCACCGGACCAGTGACCTCGTCGACCTGCTGCGCGCCGAGGTGCTGCCGCGGGCCGAGGCCGGCACCTCGCTCGACGTCCAGGTGGGCGGGGTGACGGCCGGCTACGACGACTTCGCCGAGGTCATCGTGGGCAAACTGCCGCTGTTCGTCGGCGTCGTCGTCGGCCTCGGCTGTCTGCTGCTCCTGCTCGCCTTCCGTTCCGTCGGTATACCGCTCAAGGCCGCCGTGATGAACGTGGCCGCCGTCGCCGCCGCCTTCGGAGTCGTCGTCGCGGTCTTCCAGTGGGGCTGGGGAAGCGAAGCGCTGGGCCTGGGCAGAGCGGGGCCGATCGAACCCTTCCTCCCCGTGATCATGGTCTCGGTCCTCTTCGGGCTCTCCATGGACTACCAGGTCTTCCTGGTCAGCCGGATGTACGAGGAGTGGCTGGAGACCGGCGACAACCGGCGGGCCGTGCGCGTCGGGCTCGCCGAGACCAGCCGGGTGATCAACTCAGCCGCGGTCATCATGATCTCCGTCTTCCTCGCCTTCGTCCTCAGCGGCGACCGCGTGATCGCCATGTTCGGCATCGCGCTGGCCGCAGCCGTCGCCCTCGACGCGTTCGTCCTGCGCACCCTCCTCGTCCCCGCCCTGATGCACCTGCTCGGCGCCGCCAACTGGTGGCTGCCCCGCTGGCTGGACCGGCGCCTGCCGCGGATCAGCATCGAACCTCCCAAGTCCCGGGCCGCCCATGAGAGGCTCACCGAGGTCGTGGCGGAACTGGAGAAGGAGCGGCAGCCGGATGTACGCGATATCGCTGGGTGAGGGAGCCGAACTACGCCCCCTGGATCCCTGGCACGCCGAGGAGTTCCTGACGCACCTGGAGCGCGGCCGGGAGTTCATCAACCAGTACATCCCGTTCGCCGCCAAGGCCACCGACGTGCCCGGCGCGCGCGAGGTGCTCCAGCGGTACGCCGACATGCGGGCCGCCGACACCGGCTCGCTGCACGGCATCTGGTTGGACGGCGACCTGGTCGGCGGCGTGCTCTTCCTCAACTTCGACGCCGAGCAGGCCAACTGCGAGGTCGGCTGCTGGCTGGAACCCGCCGGAACCGGGCGCGGCCTCGTCACGCGCGCGATGCGGGTGCTCATCGACCACGCCGTCGAACGGCGCGGCATCCACCGCGTCGAGTGGGTCGCCTCCGCCGGCAACGTGCCCAGCCTCAACGTCGCCCGGCGGCTCGGGTTCACCCGCGACGGCGTACGGCGCGAGGCCTACCCCTATCGTGGAGTGCGGCACGACCTGGAAGTGTGGTCCGTGCTGGCCCCCGAGTGGCGAGCCGCACACACGCGTGTCGCTCACAGCGATCATTAAGAAACCTCTCAGAGAGCGTCCGTACGGTGCGAGACATGGGAACCAAGACAGTGGACGAGGCCGGCGCCGGGACGGGCGCGGAGGCCACCGAGGCGAAGCGCGACGAGGAGACGGTGGACGTCACCAAGACGGACGCGAAGGACGAGGTCACGCCGGTCGCCGAGGAGAGTGACGGCGTGGACACCGATGCCGGGGACAGTGACCTCGACGAGATCGTCGAGGAGAGCCGCCCGGCCGGTGTCGGCCTGGGCGCGGGAGCCGTCGTCTCTGTCGCGCTCGGCCTGGTGTCGCTCACCGGCGGCTGGATCGGGACGGTCGCCGCCGCGCGCCAGACCCTGGTCGGCCAGCTGGAGACGGCGTCGAGCGCGAGCGTCGCCGACCAGATCCAGGCCGTCTACGGCGACGCCTGGCAGGCCACCGCCCTGTGGGCCGGCCTGTTCGCGCTGGCGGCGCTCTTCACCGGCGTCGTGGTGCTGGCCCGGCCCGCCTTCGGCGCCCCCGGCAGGGTGCAGGCCCCGTGGATCAAGTCCGTCGCCTGGGCGGGCGTCACGCTCGGCGTGATCGGCCTGCTCCTGGCCGTCCTCAAGTACACCGACGCCCTGCTCGGACTGCCGTCCGCCAGTTGAGCCCTCGCGGCTCACGCGGTTCACGAGGGGTCTTAGTACGGCCGTAAGCACCTTACGGCCGTACTAAGGCCCCTCCCGCGTGTCTAAGGCCCCGCCCGGCCCCGAACATGCGGAACTCTCCCGATGTGGCGGACCCCCCTGGGAGACGAAGGTTGAGGCATCGAGAGCGTCGCACCGAGCGGCGCCGGATCCACCGACCTTCAGAGGACGTCCACCATGTACGAGTACGAGATCCACCAGGCCCGCTCCGCCGAACTCCTGCGCCGCGCCGCGGACGAGCGGCTGGCCCGCGAGGCCCTCCGCGGCCGCCGCGCCGCCCGCCGGGAGGCCCAGCGCGCAGCCCGCGCCGAGACCCCCGAGAGCGAACCCCATACCCACCGCCCCCGCCGGCTGCGGTCCGCCCGCACCGCGTGAGCACCGGGGCACGGCAGGGCGGCCGCACGGGGGTCGGCCGCCCTACCACGCCCACACCGGCCACGGCGACGGCGACCGGGCTGCCGGCGACAGCCGCGCCATCGAGCACGACCCGGCCGCCGGCCAGAGCCGCTTCGCCGACGACAGCCGCGGCACCAACGACAGCCCCGCCATCGACGACACCCGCGCCACCGATGACACGCACGGCACCGACGACACCCGCGCCACCGATAACGACTGGGCCGCCGTCGCACCTCCGTGCGATGCTCGCCCCCGTGGAGAACAGGTCCGTCAGCCCCGTCTTCGTCGGCCGCGCCGACGAGTTGGCCACTCTGAACGACGCGCTCGCCCGCGCCGCCGCGGGCGAGCCGCAGGCTTTGCTGATCGGCGGCGAGGCCGGGGTCGGCAAGACGCGGCTCGTCGAGGAGTTCGCCACCGCGGCCGACCGCCGGGGAGCCGTCGTCGCGCTCGGCGGCTGTGTCGAGATCGGCGCCGACGGGCTGCCCTTCGCCCCCTTCTCCACCGCGCTGCGCGCCCTGCGCCGGGCCCTGCCGGACGACCTGGCCGCCGCCGCGGCCGGCCAGGAGGAGGAACTCGCCCGGCTGCTGCCCGAGTTGGGGGAGGCGAGCGCGGGCCGGCACGACGAGGAGAGCATGGCCCGCCTCTTCGAACTCACCGCCCGCCTCCTGGAGCGGGTGGCCGCCGACCGCACCGTCGTGGTGGCCCTGGAGGACCTGCACTGGTCCGACGCCTCCACCCGCCATCTCCTCTCCTATCTGCTGCGCACCCTGCGCACCGGCCGCCTCGTCGTCCTCGCCACCTACCGCGCCGACGACATCCACCGGCGCCACCCACTGCGCCCCCTGCTCGCCGAACTCGACCGGCTGCGCACCGTCCACCGCCTCGACCTCGCCCGCCTCACCCGCGACGAGGTCGGCCGTCAGATCGCCGGTATCCTCGCCGCCGAACCAGACCCCGCCCAGGTCGACGACATCTTCGAACGCTCCGACGGCAACGCCTTCTTCGTCGAGGAACTCGCCGTCGCCGCCCACGAGGGCTGCCGCCCCGGCCTCACGGACACCCTGCGCGACCTGCTGCTCGTCCGCGTCGAGGCGCTGCCGGAGAGCGCCCAGAACGTCGCCCGGATCGTCGCCGAGGGCGGCTCCACCGTCGAGTACCGGCTGCTCGCCGCCGTGGCCCGGCTCGCCGAGGACGACCTCATCGAGGCCCTGCGCGCCGCCGTCGGCGCCAACATCCTGCTCGCCACCCCCGCCGGCGACGGCTACCGCTTCCGCCACTCCCTGGTCCGCGAGGCCGTCGGCGACGACCTGCTGCCCGGCGAACGCTCCCGTCTCAACCGCCGCTACGCCGAGGCCCTGGAGGCCGACCCGACGCTCGTCCCGGCCGACGAGCGCGTCACCCGCCTGGCCAGCTACTGGTACCACGCCCACGACCCGGCCAAGGCACTCCCCGCCGTCCTCGACGCCTCCGTCACCGCCCGCTCCCGGCACGCCTACAGCGAGCAACTGCGGCTCCTGGAACGCGCGATGGAACTCTGGGACGCCGCCCCCGAGGACGTACGGAACCGACTGCGGCCCCTCGACTACGCCGAGGCCTACCCCGCCTGCGGCTGCGATCCAGAGACCACGCCGCTGCGCTACCTCGACCTCATGGCCGAGGCCGCCGTGGCCGGCCGTCTGTGCGGGGACCGCGAAAGCGCACTGAAGATCACCAAGCGGGCGCTCCGGCTGCTGGAGGACGAGGACGACCCGCTGCGCAGGGCCTGGTTCTGGGTGCAGCGCTCCCGGCTGGTGCGCTCCCTGGGCCGGGGCAGCGGCCGCGAGGAACTGTCCACCGCACAGGACCTGGTGCGCGGCCTGCCGCCCAGCGAGGTGCACGCCGAGGTGCTCACCCATGTCGCCAACTGGTCCCTGCTGCACGCCCCCGGACCCGACGCCTACGCCGCCGCCGAGCACGCCGTGGAGTACGCCCGCATGGTCGGCGTCCGCGAGATCGAACTCGACGCCCGCCAGATCCTCGGCGTCCTCATGGTCGACGCCGGCCACGTCGAGCCCGGCCTCACCGCGTTGTACGAGGTCAAGGACCAGGCACTCGCCGAGAACATCCCGTCCGTCGCGCTGAACGCCTACGTCAACCTCCCCTCCGAACTCGAAGCCGTCGGCCGTTCCCGCGAGGCCCTGCCGATCATGGAGGAGGGCATCGCCTACGCGCGACGGCACGGACTCTCCGAGACGGAGTCCTGGGTCTGGGCCAACCTCGCCGAATCCCTGCTGTCGCTGGGCCGCTGGGACGAGGCCGAGCGGGCCTGCGCCGCCGCCGGACGCATCGGCCAGGGCGTGGGCATCCGGGGCTTCCACGCCGCCCTGTGCGGCGAACTCGCCCTGACCCGCGGCGACCTCGCCGAGTCCGGCCGCCAACTGGCGGCGGCGCGCGGGTACTTCGGCTCCCAGGACCTGGCACCCCAGAACGACCTGCCCCTCACCCGGCTCGCCGTCGCCCTCGCCGCGGGCGCGGGCCGCCTCCCGGACGCCCGCGCCCACCTCGCCCGCGCCCTCGACCGCGGCTTCCCGCCCGGCGCCCAGCGCTACGCCTGGCCGCTGCTCCTCACCGGGGCCGCCGCCGAGGGAGACGCCCGTGGCCTGCCCGGCGCCGACCAGGGCCGCGACGAGCTCCTCGCCCGCATCCGGGAGGCCGCCAAGAAGATCGTCGCCGTCGTCCCCGTCTGGCGGGCACACGAGCTGTGGCTGCGGGCCGAGCTGCTGCGCGCCGAGGGCCGCGGTGGCCCCGGGGACTGGGCCGAGGCGGTCACCGCCTTCGAGACGATGGAGCGCCCCCACGACCTCGCCCGCACCCGGTACCGGCTGGCCGAGGCCCTCCTCACGGAGGGTGGTGACGAGGAACGCGACCGTGCCGCGGAGCTGCTCCGCCTCGCCCACGCCGTCGCCGCCCACCTGGACGCACGGCCCCTCGCCGACGCGGTCGGCCGGCTCGCCCAGCGGGCCCGGCTGTCCCTGACGCCCGGTCCCCGCCGGGCCCCGGCCGCCTCCGACCCCGTCGAGGCGCTCGGTCTCACCGGCCGGGAACGCGACGTCCTGCGTCTGGTCTCGGCCGGCCGTACCAACCGCCAGATAGCCGAGACCCTCTTCATCTCGCCGAAGACGGCGAGCGTCCACGTCTCCAACATCCTGGGCAAGCTCGGCGTCGCAGGACGGGGCGAGGCGGCGGCGGTGGCGCACCGGCTGGGGCTCTTCCCGGCCGAAGCTCTCCAGGTGCCGCCCGCGGGGTGAGGCGTACGCTGGCCGGAACCGGCAGGGGAGGCGCCGTGTTCAACATGTTCGACGAACTGTTCGCACCCGGCCGCAAGCACACCCGTGACGAGCAGAACCGTCTGGAGCTGACCAGGCAGGACGTCGGTGACGCCGATCCCGGACACGGGCCGATAGACCTCGCGTCCGGAACCGTCGTGGTCGTGCGACCGCCCGACCCGGCGCCGCCCGACAAGGGCGCACCTGACCCGGCACCACCCGACGAGGCCGCACCTGACCCGGCTCCGCCCGACCCGGCCCCACCCGCGGAGCCCGGCGGCTGACGGGCGGGCCCGCGCGCGGGAAACCCTCAGCTCACCTCGAGCTCCAGGATCCGGTCGTCGCCCTCCTTCGGCGCGCCCCGGCCGTCCGTGTTGCTGGTCGTCACCCACAGCTTGCCGCCGCCCGCCGCGACCACGGTGCGCAGCCTGCCGTGGTCGCCCTCCAGGAAGGCCTGCGAATCGGCCGACGCGACCGTGCCCTTCAGCGGAACGCGCCACAGGCGCTGCCCCCTCAGGCCCGCCATCCATACCGAGCCCTTCGCGTAGGCGATCCCGCTGGGCGAGGCCTCGTCGGTGCCCCACTGGTCCAGCGGATCGCGGTACTTGCCGTCGTCGGACTTGCCCTCCGCCTCCGGCCAGCCGTAGTTGCCGCCCGGCACGATCGCGTTCAGCTCGTCCCAGGTGTTCTGGCCGAACTCGGCGGCGAACAGCCGCTGCTTCGCGTCCCAGGCGAGACCCTGCACATTGCGGTGGCCGTACGAGTACACCGGGGAGTCGGGGAAGGGGTTGCCCGGGGCCGGCTCGCCCTCCGGGGTCAGCCGCAGGATCTTGCCGCCCAGGGACTCCTTGTCCTGCGACAGACCCTGCCGGCCGCTCTCACCGGTGCCGACGTACAGCAGGCCGTCGGGGCCGAAGGCGATCCGCCCACCGTTGTGGATCATGCCCTTGGGGATGCCCCGGAACACGGTGTCCGGCGCGCCCAGCTGCTCGCCGACGGGGCGCCCGGCGTCGTACAGCATGCGCACCACGCGGTTGTCGGACGCCGAGGTGAAGTAGGCGTACACCATGTGGTCCGAGGCGTAGTCGGGGGAGAGGGCGATGCCGAGCAGGCCGCCCTCGCCCGCCGCCGAGACGCCCGGCACCTCACCCAGCTCGGTCTTCCTGCCGCTCTCCTCGTCGACCAGGGTGATCGTCCCCTCGTCGCGCGAGGCGACCAGCAGGCCGCCCTCGGGAAGCGGCACGAGGCCCCAGGGGGTGTTCAGACCCCCGGCGACGGTGCGCACCACCTTGACCGTGCCCTTGGCGGGCGGGGTCTCCTCGGCAGGCGAGGCGGACGAGCCGGCCGCCGTGGGGCTCGGGGACGGGCTCGGGGCGGCGCCCGGGGACCCCCGCTCGTCCGAGGAGCAGCCTGCCGACAGCAGGAGCACACTCGCGGCCAGTACGGCCGTCACTGCGCGACGTTGCACGATCTTGGTCCCTTCGACGCGGCGGTCCAGCGGCAGGTTCTCCTTGTCATACACCGCTCGCGCCGTTCGAGTTCCCGATCTCCGGAACCCGATTCCGCCGCCCCGGCCTCCACGGAGCCGCCCGGAGGTCCTCAGTCCCACGAACCCTGGGCCGCCGGCAGCTCCGCCACCTCGGCCAGGTCCCGCGCGCTCAGCCGCAGCCCGGCCGCCCCCGCGTTCTGCGCCACCCAGCGCTCCTGCTTGGCCCCCGGCACCGGCACCACGTGCCGGCCCTGCGCCAGCACCCAGGCCAGCGCCACCTGCGCGGCCGTCACGCCCTCGCCCTGCCGGGCGGCCACCCGGCGCAGACCCGCGACGACCGGCTGGTTGGCGGCCATCATCTCGGCGGTGAAACGGGGGTGCCGGGCCCGCATGTCATCGGGTTCGAAGCCCTCGCCGGGCGTCAGCGTGCCGGTGAGGAAACCATTCCCCAAAGGCATGGCCGCCAGAAACCCGATACCGCGGGCCTCGCACCACGGCAGCAGCGCGTCCAGCGCCTCCGGCGACCACACCGACAGCTCCGCCTCCACCGCGCTCACCGGGAACACCTGCTGCACCCGTCGCAGCTGACGGATCGTCGCGTCGTACAGCCGCCCGCCCGCACGGCGTCCGCCCCGCGCGCCCACCGCGCACAGGCCCAACGCCCGTACCTTGCCCGCCCGCACCAGCTCGGCCATCGCGCCCCACGTCTCCTCCACCGGGACCTCGGGGTCCGCGCGGTGCAGCTGGTACAGGTCGATGACGTCGGTCTGGAGCCGCCGGAGAGAAGCGTCACAGGCCCGTCTCACATAGCCGGGGCGGCCGTTGGCCACGATGTGCTGCTCGCCGACCAGCAGCCCGGCCTTCGTCGACACGAACGCGTCCCCGCGACGCTCCTTCAACACCCGCCCCAGCAACAGCTCGTTGGTGAACGGGCCGTACATGTCCGCGGTGTCCAGCAGGGAGACCCCCAGATCCAGCGCCCGGTGCAGGGCCCTCAGCGACTCGTCCCCCCGCTGCCGCGACCCGCTGTATCCCCAGCTCATCGGCATGCACCCGAGTCCGACGGCCCCCACCGCGAGCGCCGCCGCGCCGATCGTCCTGCGCTCCACCTGCTCGTGACCCTCCCTCGCCCGGCCCACCAACCTAACCGCTGCACGCGCGCATGCCTGACATAGCCTCCTCACCATGACTGCTGACCTGTGGCTTCCCATCCCGCCGGACGAGATCGAAGGGCTCCCCGAGGGCCTCCACCCCCTCTTCTGGGACGGCGGACCCACCGGAGAGCAGGAGTTCCCGGGTGACCCCGCCGACTGCGTCTTCTACGTCGTGCCCTACATGAAGCGGCAGCCCGTGAAGGTGCGCCCGCTGCCGCGGATGCGCAACGTCCGCGTCGTCCAGACCCTCACCGCGGGCGTCGACGACGTCACCGCGCGCCTGGCCGACCTCCCACCGGGCGTACAGCTCTGCAACGCGCGCGGGGTGCACGAGGCGAGCACCGCCGAACTGGCGCTCACCCTCACCCTGGCCTCCCTGCGCGGCATCCCGAAGTTCGTGCGCGCCCAGGAACAGGGCCACTGGCAGAGCGAGTTCCACCCCGCGCTCGCCGACAAGAACGTCCTCATCGTCGGGTACGGCGCGATCGGCTCGGCGATCGAGGACCGGCTCGCGCCGTTCGAGGTCGCGCGGGTGGCGCGCGTCGCGCGCTCCGCACGCACTACGGCGCGCGGTCCCGTGCACCCACTCACCGAACTGCCCGCGCTGCTGCCCGAGGCGGACGTCGTGATCCTCTCCACGCCCCTGACCGAGACCACCCGGCAACTGGTGAACACCGGCTTCCTCGCCCGCATGAAGAACGGCGCGCTGCTGGTCAACGTCGCCCGTGGCGCGGTCGTCGACACCAAGGCCCTGCTCGCGGAGCTGGAGAGCGGCCGGCTCACCGCCGCCCTGGACGTCACCGATCCCGAACCCCTGCCGCGGGACCACCCGTTGTGGCAGGCGCCGGGCGTGCTGATCAGCCCGCACGTCGGCGGGCCCACGTCCGCCTTCCTGCCGCGTGCCAAGCGCCTGCTGGTGGACCAGTTGGGGCGTTTCGTGAACCGGGAGCCCCTGCGCAACGTGATCCTTACGACGGGCGCCACCAACGAGGCCTGACGGCCACGGCACACCTACGGTCCGGTTCGGGCACGCTCCGCAGTCCCTCGGACGCGGTCCGTACCGGCATAGTCGCTGGTCGTCACTGAGCGTAGAGAAGCTATGTCCCTGAGTGACGAGACTGGTGTATCGTCCCGACAGGGGCTGCGCCGTGCACCGTTCGGCGCCGGGGATGGACATCTCAGACTGTGAGGGGGGCGACGGGCGATGCACGGCCTATGGACGAACGACCCGACGCGGCGGAGCCGCCGCCGACGGCCCTGTTGCACGGCCAGGCGCGGAAGCGACGGCCCCGCCGGTCACGGAAGCCGGCCCACCGGCCGTCACCACCGCAGGCACAGCGGCCGCCGCAGTCACGCGCACCCGGCGCACCGGGGCGTGCGGGACGCGGGAGCGGCACGGACCTGGAGGATCCGGTGAGTTCGCCGCCGACCTCCACGACCCTCCTCGACGGAGCGCCGCGGGCGCAGGCCCCCGCCCCGGCGGGCACGCCGCCTGCCAAGCCGCCGGCCTTCGGTGGCCCCGGATCGAACACGGTCCACCAACTCCTGCTGGCCCTGGTGTGCGCGGGATACGCCGTCGGTTCCGCGCTCGGCTGGGGGTCCGACCATGTCGCCCTGATCATGGGGGACTTCGGCCTCTCCGCGGCCGCGGGCGCCGCCTCCGTGTCGTGTGCCCTCTACGCGCGCACCCGCCGCGTCCGCCTGCGCCCCGCCTGGCTGCTGTTCTCGTTCTCCTCGGCGATGGCGGCCCTCGGCAACGCGATCTGGGGGTGGTACGAGGTGGTCCTGGAGCGGCCGGTGCCCAGCCCCAGCCTCGCCGACCTGTTCTTCCTCTGCTTCGCACCGCCCGCGATCGTGGGGCTGCTGGTGCTCGCCGCCCGGCCCGTGACCAAGGCCGGCTGGATCTGCCTCGCGCTGGACGCCTGGCTGATCGCCGGCTCGCTGCTCACCCTCGCCTGGAGCCTCGCGCTCGCCCAGGCCGCGGACCTCGACGGACCGAGCGTGGCGACCGCGGCGCTCACCCTGGCGTATCCGCTGCTCGACATCGCCCTCGTGAGCATGGTGCTGGTGCTGCACTTCCGGCGCTCGCCCGTCAACCGCACCGCGGTCAACACCGCGGTCAGCGCCCTCGCGCTGACCGTGATGTGCGACGCCCTGTTCACCTCACCGCTGCTGCACAACAACTACCGCTCGGGCCAGCTCCTCGACGCCGGCTGGTTCGCCGGATCCCTGCTCCTCGCATACGCCCCCTGGGCCGCCGGGCGGCACCGCAGGGCGGGCGCCGAGCGGCACACGCGCGTGGTGCACGAGCACGTGCCCGGACAGCGTCCGCACGGGCGGCAGCCCGCGCGGCAGCCCGCGCCGGGGGCCGAGGCGACCCGCTATCCGGTCACCCGCCCCATCACCGGCTCCCTGGCCGCCCTCACGCCCTATCTGGCCGCCGCCGTCTGCACCCTGGGGATCCTCTACAACGTCCTCAACGGCCGCAGCGTCGACCGCGTCGTCCTCCTCACCGGCGGCGCCGTCGTGCTGGCCCTCGTGGTGCGCCAGGGCATCATGCTGCTCGACAACATCACCCTCACCCAGGAGCTGGCCCAGAAGGAGAACCACTTCCGGTCCCTGGTGCAGGGCTCCAGCGACGTCATCATGATCGCCGCCCCCAGCGGCGTCCTGCGCTACGTCTCCCCGGCCGCCGCCGGTGTCTACGGCCGGACCGCCGAGGAGCTGGTGGGCACCGAACTGGCCGACCTCATCCACCCGGAGGACCTGGGGTGTGTGGTGCACGAGGTGCGCCGCTTCCTCGCCGCCAACCCCCAGGAGGAACCCACCACGCGCATCGAGTGCCGGTTCCGCTTCGGCGACGGGGGAGGCTGGCTCAACGTCGAGTCCACCGTGAACCGGCACCACGGCGGCCTGATCTTCAACAGCCGCGACGTGACCGAGCGGGTCCGCCTCCAGGCGCAGCTCCAGCACAACGCCGAGCACGATCCACTCACCGACCTGCCCAACCGCGCCCTGTTCACCCGGCGCGTGCAGCAGGCGCTCTCCGGCCGTCGCAGCTCCGACCGGGGCGCCGCCCTGCGCAACACCGCGGTCCTCTTCATCGACCTGGACGGCTTCAAGGCCGTCAACGACACCATCGGCCACCAGGCCGGCGACGAACTCCTCATCCAGGCCGCCCGCAGGCTCCAGGACGCCGTGCGGCAGGGGGACACCGCCTCCCGGCTCGGCGGCGACGAGTTCGCCGCCCTGATCGTCGGCGACGGCACCCGCGACCGCGGTGCCCGAGAGGGGCACATACTGGAGCTGGCCGACCGGCTGCGGCTCACGCTCTCCCAGCCGTATCTGATCGACGGCAGCGAGGTGCGGGTCGCCGCCTCCATCGGCGTGGCCTTCGCCGAGGCGGGACTCGGCGCCGGAGAGCTGCTGCGCAACGCCGACCTCGCGATGTACCGGGCCAAGGCGGGCGGCAAGGGCCGGGTCGAGCTGTACAAGCCGCAGATGCAGCAGGACGTCGTACGCAAGGCGGAGCTGGCGACGCGGTTGCGCGCCGCGTTGCACGACGGGGAGTTCGCGCTGCTGCACCAGCCCGTGGTGCGGCTGGACGACGGCCGGATCTCGTCGGTCGCCGCGCAGCCGCGGTGGCGGTCCTCGCAGGGGGTGCTGTTCACCCCCGCCGAGTTCCTCCGGGTGGCGGACGAGGGCGACCGGACCGCCGAACTGGGCCGCTGGGTGCTGGAGCAGGCCGTCGAGCAGGCCGCCGACCGCGCCGCGAGCGGGCTGAACGTACCGGTGGTGGTCCAGACGGGCGCCCGGCGGCTGCTGGACCGCTCGCTGCCGCTGGGCTCCGTGGAGGCCCTGCTGACCCGCCACGGGCTGCCGTCCGGGTCCCTGGTGATAGAGCTGTCCGACATCGACGCCGGGGTCCGTCTGGACGACCTGGAGCGCCGGCTCGCCGCACTGAGGCGCCTGGGTGTCCGGATCGTGCTGGACGGCTTCGGCGGCGGCGTGGCCATAACGGCGCTGCGCCGGCTCCCCGTCGACGTACTGAAACTCGACCGGGGTCTGGTCGAGGGGGTCGTGGAGTCCGACCGGCTGCACAAGATCACCAGTGGGCTGCTGCGGATCGCCGGAGAACTCGGACTCCAGTCCGTGGCCGAGGGCGTGGACCTTCCGGAGCAGGTCGTCGCCCTGCGCTCGATGGGCTGCACGCACGGGCAGGGCATGGCCTTCGCCGGACCGCTCGACGAGTACCGGCTGCGCCGGGCGCTCGGGCGGGGCAGCTGCCCCTTGCCGCACGGGCCCGCCGAGCCCGCGTTCACCGGGGGCGCCGCGGGGGTGTTCACCGCGGGGGTCCCGGCCGTCCTGGGAGGCGGCAGCCTCGGTGGTGGCACGGCCCTGCGCTCACATAATGAGACCCCCGTCCCACCCACTTGACAGTCGGTGCGTGCCGGGGGGAGGGTCAATGCCATGCGCACCCGAATTCTCGTACTTGGACAGCGCGTCGGCTGAGCTGGGACGCACCGGAGGACGATCCGGAATCCCCAGCGACCCACACCGGCGCGCTCCCCTCGCTTGCCTTTTGGCACGAGGGGTTTTTTGTTGCACCAGTACCTGCAGTCCAGCAGTCGAACACCGTACAAACCTCGCAAAAACCCTCAGCATCGAGAAGAGAATGCCGATGACCGAGCAGGCCACCGGGGCCCATCACCCGCAGCCGCGGCCCCGATCCGGAGGGCAGCACTCCGCGCCCGTCGAGCACGTGACGGGTGCGCAGTCCCTCATCCGTTCTCTCGAGGAGGTCGGCGCCGACACGGTATTCGGCATTCCCGGCGGTGCGATCCTTCCCGCGTACGACCCGCTGATGGACTCCACGAGGGTCCGTCACATCCTGGTCCGCCACGAGCAGGGCGCGGGCCACGCCGCCACCGGATACGCGCAGGCCACCGGCAAGGTCGGTGTCTGCATGGCCACCTCGGGACCGGGCGCCACCAACCTGGTCACCCCGATCGCCGACGCCCACATGGACTCGGTGCCGCTGGTCGCGATCACCGGCCAGG
This sequence comes from Streptomyces sp. ID05-39B, assembly GCF_033794725.1. NCBI lineage: Bacteria > Bacillati > Actinomycetota > Actinomycetes > Kitasatosporales > Streptomycetaceae > Streptomyces > Streptomyces sp. ID05-39B. The sequence goes on from NZ_JARGEF010000022.1 coordinate 28,967, forward strand.
TCGCCTCCAAGGCGATCGGCACGGACGCCTTCCAGGAGGCGGACATCGTCGGCATCACCATGCCGATCACCAAGCACAACTTCCTGGTCACCAAGGCCGAGGACATCCCGCGCGTCATCGCGCAGGCCTTCCACATCGCCTCCACCGGCCGTCCAGGGCCGGTCCTGGTCGACATCGCCAAGGACGCCCTCCAGGCGCGGACGACCTTCTCCTGGCCGCCCACCATGGACCTGCCCGGCTACCGCCCGGTGACCAAGCCGCACGCCAAGCAGATCCGCGAGGCCGCCAAGCTGATCACCGCCGCCAAGCGGCCGGTCCTCTACGTCGGCGGCGGCGTCCTCAAGGCCCAGGCGACCGCCGAGCTGAAGGTCCTCGCCGAGCTGACCGGCGCGCCCGTCACCACCACCCTGATGGCGCTGGGCGCGTTCCCCGACACCCACCCGCTGCACCTGGGCATGCCCGGCATGCACGGCTCGGTGGCCGCCGTCACCGGACTCCAGAAGGCCGACCTGATCGTCGCCCTCGGCGCCCGCTTCGACGACCGCGTCACCGGGAAGCTCGACAGCTTCGCGCCGTACGCCAAGATCGTCCACGCGGACGTCGACCCGGCCGAGATCGGCAAGAACCGTGCCGCCGACGTGCCGATCGTGGGCGACGCCCGCGAGGTCCTCGCCGACCTGATCCAGGCCGTGCAGAAGGAGCACACCGAGAGCGGGCCGGGCGACTACACCGCCTGGTGGAAGGACCTCAGCCGCTGGCGCGAGACCTACCCGCTGGGCTACGACCAGCCCGCGGACGGCTCGCTCTCCCCGCAGCAGGTCATCGAGCGCATCGGGCAGCTCGCGCCCGAGGGCACGGTGTTCGCGGCGGGCGTCGGCCAGCACCAGATGTGGGCCGCGCACTTCATCCAGTACGAGAAGCCCGCCACCTGGCTGAACTCCGGCGGCGCCGGCACGATGGGCTACGCGGTCCCGGCCGCGATGGGTGCCAAGGCGGGCGTCCCCTCCAAGACCGTCTGGGCGATCGACGGCGACGGCTGCTTCCAGATGACCAATCAGGAACTGACCACCTGCGCCCTGAACAACATCCCGATCAAGGTCGCCATCATCAACAACGGCGCCCTCGGGATGGTCCGCCAGTGGCAGACCCTCTTCTACAACCAGCGCTACTCCAACACCGTGCTGCACAGCGGCCCGGAGGCGGACGGCAAGCAGCCGAGCGCCGGCACCCGCGTCCCCGACTTCGTCAAGCTGTCGGAGGCGATGGGCTGCTACGCGATCCGCTGCGAGGACCCGGCCGACCTGGACAAGGTCATCGAAGAGGCGAACTCGATCAACGACCGCCCCGTCGTCGTGGACTTCATCGTCCACGAGGACGCGATGGTGTGGCCGATGGTCGCCGCAGGCACCTCCAACGACGAGATCATGGCCGCACGGGACGTCCGCCCCGACTTCGGCGACAACGAAGACGACTGAGCGAGGAAGACCCAAGAGACATGTCCAAGCACACGCTCTCCGTCCTGGTGGAGAACACGCCCGGCATCCTCGCCCGGATCGCCGCCCTGTTCTCCCGCCGAGGCTTCAACATCGACTCGCTCGCGGTCGGTGTCACCGAGCACCCCGAGATCTCGCGCATCACCATCGTGGTGAACGTGATCGAGGAACTGCCGCTCGAGCAGGTCACCAAGCAGCTCAACAAGCTCGTCAACGTGCTGAAGATCGTGGAGCTGGAACCCGGATCGGCCGTTCAGCGCGAACTCGTTCTGGTGAAGGTGCGCGCCGACAACGAGACGCGCTCCCAGATCGTCGAGATCGTCCAGCTGTTCCGCGCCAAGACCGTGGACGTCTCCCCGGAAGCCGTCACCATCGAGGCCACCGGCGGCAGCGACAAGCTCACCGCCATGCTCAAGATGCTCGAGCCGTACGGCATCAAGGAGCTGGTCCAGTCCGGCACGATCGCGATCGGCCGCGGCTCCCGTTCGATCACCGACCGTTCGCTGCGAGCACTGGACCGGTCGGCGTAACGACGCGAGGCGACGGAACCGGGCGGCCGGCCGACACGGGCCGCCCGTATACCGAGACCCCGAGACTTCCCTTCCGCCCGCCGTCATACGGTGGGACGCAACACCTGCACACCAAGGAGAGAACCCAAAGTGGCCGAGCTGTTCTACGACGCTGACGCCGACCTGTCCATCATCCAGGGCCGCAAGGTCGCGGTCATCGGCTACGGCAGCCAGGGCCACGCCCACGCGCTGTCGCTGCGCGACTCCGGTGTCGACGTGCGGGTCGGTCTGCACGAGGGCTCCAAGTCCAAGGCCAAGGCCGAGGAGCAGGGTCTGCGCGTGCTGAGCCCGGCGGAGGCGTCCGCCGAGGCCGACCTCATCATGATCCTGATCCCGGACCCGATCCAGGCCCAGGTCTATGAGGAGTCCATCGCCCCGAACCTGAAGGACGGCGACGCGCTGTTCTTCGCGCACGGCTTCAACGTGCGCTTCGGCTTCATCAAGGCCCCGGCCGGCGTGGACGTCGCCCTGGTCGCCCCGAAGGGTCCGGGCCACCTGGTCCGCCGTCAGTACGAGGAGGGCCGCGGCGTCCCCGCGATCGCGGCCGTCGAGCAGGACGCCACCGGCAACGCCTTCGCGCTGGCCCTGTCGTACGCCAAGGCCATCGGCGGCACCCGCGCCGGTGTCATCAAGACGACCTTCACCGAGGAGACCGAGACCGACCTGTTCGGTGAGCAGGCCGTGCTGTGCGGTGGCACCTCGGCGCTGGTCAAGGCGGGCTTCGAGACCCTGGTCGAGGCCGGCTACCAGCCGGAGATCGCCTACTTCGAGTGCCTCCACGAGCTGAAGCTGATCGTGGACCTCATGTACGAGGGCGGCCTGGAGAAGATGCGCTGGTCGGTCTCCGAGACCGCCGAGTGGGGCGACTACGTCACCGGCCCGCGCATCATCACGGACGCCACCAAGGCCGAGATGAAGCAGGTCCTCGCCGAGATCCAGGACGGCACCTTCGCCCAGAACTGGATGGACGAGTACCACGGCGGTCTGAAGAAGTACAACGAGTACAAGACGGCCGACTCCGAGCACCTGCTGGAGACCACCGGCAAGCAGCTGCGCAAGCTGATGAGCTGGGTCGACGAGGAGGCGTAAGCCTCACGCCGGGGGGCCGGAGCGATTCGCTCCGGCCCTCGTCGGTTAACCAGGGGTAACGCCGTGTGTCATGGTGTTGTCCAGCCCGTCCAGCCACGGACGGGTGATCCTTCCGCAGAGGCGCAAGACGCTCCTCGCCGCGCCACTACACTGCTGCACTAATACGCGTCAGGCCCACAGCGTCGTGCGTCTTCCACGCGGCTAGCCCCTCCTCCGCCTGCGGCCGTCGGGACGGCCGTCCGCACGCTTTGGACTTGTGAGGACTCACGTGAGCTCGAAACCTGTCGTACTCATCGCTGAAGAGCTGTCGCCCGCGACCGTGGACGCACTCGGCCCGGACTTCGAGATCCGGCACTGCAACGGAGCGGATCGAGCCGAACTGCTCCCGGCCATCGCCGATGTCGACGCGATCCTGATCCGCTCGGCCACCAAGGTGGACGCCGAGGCGATCACCGCCGCGAAGAAGCTGAAGGTCGTCGCGCGAGCCGGCGTCGGCCTGGACAACGTCGACGTGTCCGCCGCCACCAAGGCCGGCGTGATGGTCGTCAACGCCCCCACCTCCAACATCGTGACCGCCGCCGAGCTGGCGTGCGGTCTCCTGCTCGCCACCGCCCGCCACATTCCGCAGGCCAACGCCGCGCTGAAGAACGGCGAGTGGAAGCGCAGCAAGTACACCGGCGTGGAGCTGGCCGAGAAGACCCTCGGCGTCGTGGGCCTCGGCCGTATCGGCGCGCTCGTCGCCCAGCGCATGTCGGGCTTCGGGATGAAGGTCGTCGCCTACGACCCCTATGTGCAGCCCGCGCGGGCCGCGCAGATGGGCGTCAAGGTCCTGTCGCTGGACGAGCTGCTCGAGGTCTCCGACTTCATCACGGTCCACCTGCCCAAGACCCCCGAGACGGTCGGTCTGATCGGCGACGAGGCGCTGCGCAAGGTCAAGCCCAGCGTGCGGATCGTCAACGCGGCCCGGGGCGGCATCGTCGACGAGGCGGCGCTGTACTCGGCGCTGAAGGAGGGCCGGGTCGCCGGCGCCGGCCTCGACGTGTACGCCAAGGAGCCCTGCACGGACTCCCCGCTGTTCGAGTTCGACCAGGTCGTCGCCACCCCGCACCTCGGTGCCTCCACCGACGAGGCGCAGGAGAAGGCCGGCATCGCCGTCGCCCGCTCGGTGCGCCTCGCCCTCGCCGGCGAGCTGGTCCCGGACGCGGTGAACGTCCAGGGCGGCGTCATCGCCGAGGACGTCAAGCCTGGCCTGCCCCTCGCCGAGCGCCTCGGCCGCATCTTCACCGCGCTCGCCGGTGAGGTCGCCGTCCGCCTCGACGTCGAGGTCTACGGCGAGATCACCCAGCACGACGTGAAGGTGCTGGAGCTGTCCGCGCTGAAGGGTGTCTTCGAGGACGTCGTCGACGAGACCGTGTCGTACGTCAACGCCCCGTTGTTCGCGCAGGAGCGCGGCGTCGAGGTGCGGCTGACGACCAGCTCGGAGTCGGCCGACCACCGCAACGTCGTCACGGTGCGCGGCACGCTCAGCAGCGGCGAGGAGGTGTCGGTGTCCGGCACGCTGGCCGGTCCGAAGCACCTGCAGAAGATCGTCGCCGTCGGTGAGTACGACGTGGACCTCGCGCTCGCCGACCACATGGTCGTGCTGCGGTACGAGGACCGTCCGGGTGTCGTCGGCACCGTCGGGCGCATCTTCGGCGAGGCCGGGATCAACATCGCCGGCATGCAGGTCGCCCGCGCGGCGGTCGGCGGGGAGGCCCTCGCGGTCCTCACCGTGGACGACTCGGTCCCCGCGGGTGTCCTGGCGGAGGTCGCCGTGGAGATCGGCGCGGCGTCCGCGCGCGCGGTGAACCTGGTCTGACGTGGGTGGGGGGTCCGGGGGCTGCCGCCCGCGGACCCCCGCTTCGGCCCTTGAGGGCCTCGTTCTCAGACGACGCCGGACGAGCTGTGCAGCTCGTCCGGCGTTTTGTTGTGCGCCTGGACTCCCCGCAGCGTCACCGCCGCCAGGCCGGCCGCCCCCGACAGCAGCACCGCCCCGGCGATCGCCGCGCCGTTCATCCCGCTCGTGAACGCCTCCCGGGCCATCGTCGCCAGCCCCGGCACCTGATCGGCGACTGCCAGCGCCCCGCCCAGCGTCTCCCTTGCGACATCCGGGGCCGTGGACGGCATCTCGTGGCGGTAGACCGCTGTGCCGATCGATCCGAGCACCGCCATGCCCAGCGCGCCGCCGAACTCCGCGCCCGTCTCCATCAGGGAGGACGCGGAGCCCGCCCGCTCCACCGGAGCGGTGCCCATCGCGAGGTCCATGATCTGGGACATCACGATGACGCCCCCGACGGCGAGGACGGCGCACGCGACCAGCACCAGCCACATCGAGTCCGTGCCGGCGAGGGACAGCAGCGCGAAACCGCCCGCGGCGGTCGCGAAGCCCGCTGTGACGACGTGGGCGCGGTCGACGCCCTTGTGCACCAGGGCAGTGGCGGCCGGGGCGGCCGCCCCGATCGGTACCGACGGCAGCAGCGCCCACAGGGCCGCCTCCAGCGCGCTCTTGTCGAGTACCGACTGCAGGTACTGCGTGGTGAAGTACGCCGACCCCATGATCCCGAAGGCCGAGACGAGGTTCAGGGCGACGGAGGGCGCGAAGCCGCGGCCGCGGAACAGGGCCGGGGAGATCATCGGCGAGGCTGCGGTGCGCTGGCGGTGGACGAAGAGGGCCGCGAAGAGCAGGCCGACGGTGATCGAGACGACGTAACGGACGTTCCAGCCCTCGGACGGGATCTCTTTGAGGCCGTAGACCACAGGGAGCACGGCGGCCATCGACAGCGGGACGCTCGGCCGGTCGAAGCGGCCGGGGGCGGGGTTCCTCGACTCGGGGAGCAGCGCTCGCCCGAGGACCAGCAGCAGGGCCATCGCGGGCAGATTGACCAGGAAGACCGAGCCCCACCAGAAGTACTCGACGAGCACACCGCTCATGACCGAGCCGAGTGCGATGCCCGCCGTCATCACCCCGGACCACATGCCGATCGCCTTCGCACGCTGACCGGGGTCGGTGAACATCGTGCGCAGCAGCGCCATCGTCGACGGCATCAGGGTCGCACCGCCGATGCCAAGGACTGCGCGGGCCGCGATCAGGGTCTCGGCGCTGTTCGCGTACGCCGCCACCAACGAGGCCGTACCGAAGGCGGCGGCGCCGATCAGGAGGAGCCTGCGGTGGCCGATGCGGTCGCCGAGGGAGCCCATCGTCATCAGAAGGCCGGCCAGGACGAAGGCGTAGATGTCGAAGATCCACAGCTGTTGGGTGCCGGTGGGCTCCAGGTCGGCGCTGATCGCCGGGATGGCGAAGTAGAGGACGGAGACGTCCATGGAGACCAGCAGCAGCGGGAGCATCAGGACGCCGAGGGCGGTCCATTCGCGGCGCCCGGCGCGGGGGCCCGGGGAGGTGCTCGTCGAGTTCGTCATGCCGGGACTGTACGAGTGTCTTAAACGGTTGTCTAGAACGCATGTATAAGTCATGCGTATGGGACGACTGTATGGATCGGGGGGTACGCTGGCCGCATGGGACACCGTGAGGATCTGCTGGAGGGCGCCAAGCGCTGCCTGCTGGAGAAGGGGTTCGCGCGCACCACCGCGCGGGACGTCGTCAAGGAGTCGGGGACCAACCTGGCCTCGATCGGCTACCACTACGGCTCGAAGGACGCGCTCCTGGCGCAGGCCTACATCTCGCTGGTCGAGGGGATGGGTGACGCCTTCGAGGGGAGCGACGGCGCGGGGCCGGCGGGGGAGCCCGGCTCTCTCGAACGCTTCCGCTGCGTGTGGGCGAACATCATCGGCACCATGCGCGAGCCCGGCTCGCTGTGGCGGCTCAGCATGGAGATCCTCGTCATGGGCGACAAACTGCCCGAGGTCCGCGACCATCTGTCGCGGGCCCAGCGGGAGGCCGGACGCGGCCTGATCCCGCTGCTCATGGGCGGCCGCGAGGAGGACGTGTCCGACGAGACCGCCGACACCGTCGGCCTGTTCTACGTCACCCTGATGACCGGCCTCATCGCACAGTGGTCCTTCGACCCGAAGACCGCGCCCGAGGCGGACCAGCTCGCGGAAGGGCTGCGCCAGGTCATCGCGGCGGCGACGAAGGACTGACCCGTCCGTCCCGCATCCGCACCACCCGGTCCGCGAAGTGCCGTACCACCGCCCGGTCGTGGCAGATGAACAGGTAGCCGAGCCCCAGGTCGTCGCGGAGGTCGGCCAGCAGGTTCAGGATCCCCGCGCGAACCGACGGGTCCAGGGCCGACACCGGTTCGTCGAGGACCAGCAGGCGAGGCTCGGAGGCGAGCGCGCGGGCGATGCCGGCGCGCTGGCACTGCCCGCCGGAGAGTTCGTGGGGGCGGCGGTCGCCGTACGACGGGTCGAGGCCGACCCGGTCGAGAAGCGCGGCCACGCGCGCGGGGCCGTCGGCGTCGGTCCAGCGGCCCTGGACCTTCAGGGGTTCCGCCACCGCGTCGCGGATGCGGTGGCGGGGGTTGAGGGAGCCGTAGGGATCCTGGAAGACCGGCTGCATGCGCGGGCGCAGGGGGCGCAGCTCCCGATCGGTGAGGGCCGTCAACTCCCGGCCCTCGAAGCGGACTTCGCCGGAGTCGGGGCGGCGCAGCTGAAGGACGGCCAGGGCGGTGGTCGACTTGCCGCAGCCGGACGGGCCGTCGAGGGCGAGGGTCTCGCCCGCCTCCAGGGCGAAGGAGACACCGTCCACGGCGGTGACGGACCCGTAGCGGACCACGAGATCGCGCACGTCGAGCAGGGGTGCGGTCATGCCGGTCGTCCTTCCCCGAACAACGTGACGGCGCGCGCGGGGACTTCGTCCGCCAGGTGGCAGGCGACGAGCCGTCCGTCCACGCTCCGCGGCTCCGGTTCCCCGGTGCGGCACACGTCCGCCGCCAGCGGGCAGCGGGGCGCGAAGGCGCAGCCGGGCGGCAGGGCGCCCGGTGCCGGAGGCGTGCCGGGGAGGGTGGTCAGCCTGCGGCGCCGGGGGCCGTCCTGGGGGAGGGAGGCCAGGAGTCCGGCGGTATAGGGGGCGCGCGGACGGTTCAACACGACGTCCGTGGGGCCGAGTTCGCTCAACCGTCCCGCGTACATCACCAGCACGCGGTCCGCGTGGTCGCGTACGACGTCCAGGTCGTGGGTGACGAGGAGCAGGGCGGCGCCGGCCGCCTCACGCTGTTCGGCGAGCACCCGCAGCACCTGCTCGCGGCGCTCGGCGTCCAGCGCGGTGGTCGGCTCGTCGGCCACCACCAGGTCCGGTTCGCCCAACATCGCCATCGCGATCACCGCCCGCTGGCGCATCCCGCCGGAGTACTCGTGCGGATACGCCCGCGCCCGCCGGGCGGCGTCCGGGATGCCCACCCGGTCCAGCGCGGCGACGGCACGCGCGCGGGCCTCGGCGCGGGAGACACGGTGCAGCGACCGTACGGCGGCGGCGAGTTGCTCGCCGACGGGGTGCACGGGGGAGAGGGCGGACAGGGCGTCCTGCGGCACGAGCGAGATACGGCGGCCGCGGGCGGCGGCGAGGTCCGCGGAACCGTCCAGCCGGATGTCCCCGCTCATGGCCGCGCCCCGCGGAAGCATCCCCAGCAGGGCGCGAGCGGTGAGGGACTTGCCCGCCCCCGACTCCCCGACCAGCGCGAGGACTTCACCGGGGCCAACGTCGAAGGACAGCCCGCGTACGGCCTCGGTGCCGCCGAAGGAGACACGCAGGTCACGGACCGAGAGCAGGCTCGGGTGCCCTACCGGCGGCGCCTTTGTCACCTCAGACTCCAACGGGGGCCTCCTTTCCGGCAGTTCGTGCGACGCCCTGTGTGTACGCCGCCCCCGACACCGCCAGCCCCGCCAGCAGGGCCAGGGCGATCGCCGGGGACAGGGCGGCCCACGGGGCGCGTTCCACGTAGGCGCGGGACTCGTCCAGGAGAAGCCCCCACTCGGGGGCCGGGGGCTGGGCGCCGAGGCCGAGGAAGCCCAGGGAGGCCAGGGCGAGGGCGATGCCGGGCAGCCGGAGGAGGGCGTGCCGGGCGACGGGCGCGGCGACCGTGGGCAGCACATGCCGGGTGAGGATCCACGACGGGGTCGCGCCGATGGCCCGTTGGGCGGTGAGGAACCCCGACGCGCGCACCTCCTGCACCAGTGCGGCCGCGTGCGCGGCCAGTGGCGGCCAGGAGATCAGGGCGACGGCGAAGGCCGCCCCGCCGGTGCCGGGGCCCGCGACGGCCGCGACCAGGATGCCGACGATCACCGGGGGCAGCGCGTTGGCGATGTCCGCCGCCCCGGCAGCGACCCCGGGCAGGAAGCCCAGCGCGAGCGAGAGGACCAGGCTGAGCAGGCAGACGGCCGCCGCCGTGCCGACCGTCGACGCGGCGCCGTGTCCGAGGCGGGCCAGGACGTCCCGGCCGAGCCCGTCGGTGCCGAGCGGGTGCGCCCAGGAGGGCGGGGCCAGCCGGACGGCCGTGTTCACGGCGTACGGGTCGCGCAGCAGGCCCCAGCCGATCGCCGTGGCGAGCAGCGCGGCCAGGGTCAGCGGGATCGCGGGGTGGACGCGGACCGGCAGCGGCGGCGGCAGCGACAGCGAGGCGTCCCGCAGGGCAGGGCCCAGGAGCCGCCGCCGTACGAGCGCCGACAGCGCGCCGGTGACCAGGCCCAGGAGCAGCAGGGCCAGGACCGCGCCCTGCAGCAGCGGCAGGTCCTGCGACTTGGCCGCCCCCAGCGCCGTACGGCCGATGCCGGGGACCGCGAACACCGTCTCCACGGCGACCGCGCCACCGGTCAGGCCGACCGCGGCCATGCCGAACTGCGGTACCAGCGGCGGCAGGACGCGGCGCAGCGCGGCGGCCGAGACGCGGGCGCGGCTCACTCCGGCGCCCCGCCACAGCTCGACCCACCGCTCCTCCAGGACGGCCGGCAGCGCGTCCGCGACGAGGCGGCCGAGCAGGCCGCCCGCCGGGACGCCGAGCGCGACCGAGGGCAGCACCATGGACGAGGGGCCGTCCCAGCCGGACGTCGGCAGCAGACCCAGCCACACCCCGCCCACCAGCAGCCCGACCGTGGCCAGCAGGAACTCCGGCACGGCCGCCAGCATCGCGGCGCCCGCGCCGGCCGACGCCCGTCCGCGCACCAGCACCGGCGCCACGAGCGCGACGCCGAGCAGCACCGCCACCCCGAACGCCGCGCCCATCAGGGCCAGCGACACCTGGAGCCCGGCCAGCACGGAGGGCCCCACGTCGGTGCCGGACACCCAGGAGAGCCCGAGGTCGCCGCGGACCAGACCGGCCGCCCAGCTGCCCAGCAGGGACAGTGGACCGGCGTCCAGGCCGAGGTCGCGGCGGATGGCGTCCAGGGCCTCCCGGGTGGGTTCCTGCTCGGCGGAGCGGGCCCGCAGGACGGACAGGGCGGGGTCGCGGCCGGACAGCCAGGGCAGCAGGCCGACGGCGGCGACGACCGCGAGGAGGGACAGCGAGCGGGTCGCCCCGGCGGCGCCGGGCCACAGCCGACGGGCGGAGGGTCTCACTTGACGTGGGTGGCGGCCGTGACGAGTTCCCGCTCGCGCGGGTCGTGGGCGGCACCGACGACTGTGGCCGCGTCGCCCTGGATGACCCGCTCGTGCAGCATCGGCACAGCGGCGTCGGTCGCGAGGACGGCGGCCTCGGCGGCGATGACGGCCCTGCGGCGGGCGTCTCCGGCGGGCGTCTCGCCGGCCTTCCTCAACCCGGCGTCCACCGAGGGGTTGTCGAGCTGGGCGATGTTGAAGGAGCCGTCGGAGGCGAAGTCGCTGTAGAGGTAGGCGGCCGGGTCACCGGAGTCGAGGACGGTCGCGCGGGACAGGACGAACGCGTCGAACTCGCCGGCCAGCGCGTCGGATTCGATGTTGGCGTACTCGCGCACGTCCAGCTTCACCCTGAACCCGGCCTTCTGCAGCTGCTGTTGCAGGGCCGCGGCGACCTCGGGGAGTTCGGCGCGGTCGGTGAAGGTGCCGATGGTGACGGTCCGCCCCGCCGGATCGCCCGCCTGGGTCCGGGTCACCGGTGTGCGCAGCCCGGCCGCCCAGGGCAGCGCGGGGCCGAGCAGGCCCTCGGCTACATCGGCGCGGCCCTCGTAGACGCCCTTCACGATCGACTCGGCGTCGATCGCCTCACGGGCGGCGGCGCGCAGCGAGGCGTCCTTGAACACGCCCTTCCCGGTGTTCAGGTAGAGGGTGTTGGTGCGCGGCATGGGCACCTCGGTGACGAGGTCCTCGTCGAGCAGCGCGGCCTGGGAGACGGGGACCGATTCGACGATGTCGGCCTCGCCGCTGCGCAGAGCGGCGGCACGGGCGGTGCCGTCGGGCACGAACCGCACGTCGATGCCGGGGGCCTTGGCCCTGCCGCCCCAGTAGGCGTCGTAGCGGTCGAGGGTGGCGGTCGAGGTGCCGTTGACCTCGGTCAGTTCGAAGGGGCCGGTGCCGGCGCCGACCGGGTTCACGGTCTTGCCCGTGTACGCCTTCGCGGCGAGGACGGCCAGCTGCGGCGAGCTGAGCCGCTGCGGGACCAGCGGGTCCTCGGCGGCGGTCGTCACGGTGACGGTGTCGGCGTCGGCGGCCTTCGCGGTCAGTTCGACGCCGTCCAGGATGCGGGGCTTGGGGGAGGCGCCCGCGGCCCGGGTGAGGGAGCGTACGACGGCGTCGGCGTCGAGCTTCGTGCCGTCGTGGAAGGTGACGCCGTCGCGTATCTCGAAGCTCCAGGTCCGGCCGTCGCGCCGCCAGGAGGTGGCGAGCGCGGGCTGGGCGTCACCGGCCGCGTCCAGCTTGACCAGGGTCTCGGCGGTCGACCAGCGCGAGAGCTTGAAGGCGTCGTCGGACAGCGGGGACAGGCCCGAGCGCGGCGGCAGCATCATCGCGAGCCGCACCCGCTTTCCGTCCGCGCCGCCGGACCCGGCCGTGGTTCCGTCACCGGAGAAGCAGCCGGTGAGCAGCGCGGAGGCGGCGGCGAGGGCCGGTACGGGGAGCAGGCGGCGGGTGGGCAGGCGCACGGAACACTCCGGAGAGGGGTCGTCAAAGATTCAAGGGTGCGCCGACCGTAGCACGATGACAATCGTTTTCAGTAGCGAGGGTGTGCGGGTGAGGAGCGCGGTCTAGAGCCGCCGCGCCTTCAGCGCCATGTGCAGCAGCAGCCGGTCCTCCCCCTCGTCGAGGTCCAGGCCCGTCAACTGCTCCACCCGCGACAGCCGGTAGTACAACGTCTGCCGGTGGATGCCCAACTCCGCCGCGGCCCGGCCCGCCTGACCCGCACGGTCCAGGTACACCTCGGCGGTGCGGGCCAGTTCACGATGGGCAGGCGTCAACAGCGCCTGTACGGCGGGATCCTGGGCCGAGCCGGCCGGCAGCGATGTCAGCAGCCGGTAGGGGCCGATCGACGCCCACTCGGCGGTCGGGCCGAGGCGGGGCTCCGCCAGCGCCGCCCGTGCCGACGCGGACGCCTCCTGCCAGGCCGCCCCCAGCTCCGCCAGACCGGCCCGCCCCGCCGCGACCCCGGCCGCGCCCGCCCGGCCGGCCCGCTCCAGCAGCCGCGCCGCCGCCGAGGTCGCCGGCGTCAGGGTGTCCGTCGAGCGCAGCCTGACCAGCACCGCGAGGCACTGGCCGCTCACCCCCCACGGCACCGTGCACAGGGCCTCCGCGCCGGGCAGGGTACGCAGCGACGGCGCTTCGTCCGGGTCGGCCGACGGCCAGGGCGCCACGCACACCACCGTATGAGGGCCGTCCGCGCGGCTGCCGAGCGCGGTGCGCAGCTCCGCCACCGCCATGTCGCGCTGCCAGCCCCGGTCGGCGGCCAGCACCGCCCGCAGTTCGCGGGTGAGGTCGGCGCCGTGCTGGGCCTCGTCGGCGAGCAGGGCGCCGATCCGGCCCGCCACCTCCATCGCGCCCGCCAGCTGGTCGTCCGAGGGCCCCTGCCCGCCGTCCAGCAGCCAGACGTAGCCGAGGACGACCCCGCGGTGGCGCACCGGCAGGCAGATACGGCCCCGGTGGACGCCGGCCTCCGGGGCCGGCGGGATGCGCACCGGGCCCGTGGCCCGCGTGATGCCGAAGCCCTCGAACCAGGCCCGGACCGCCGCGGTGGAACGACGGGTGAGGATCGAGCGGGTGCGCACCGGGTCCAGCGCGGCGGCGGCCAGTTCGTCCTCGCTGTCGTAGGCACCGAAGGCGATCAGCTCGAAGTCGCGGTTCTCCAGGGTCGCCGGGGCGCCGAGCAGCTCCGAGATCTCGTCGACCAGCTCCTGGTATTCGCCCTTGAAGTCCGCCGTCACCCGGTCATTCTCCCGCATCCTTGCGGCCCCTTCATACATCTGTCTGAGATCTGCGGCACGGATGCGTGACAGCTGTCGATGGCCGACGATCGGAGGGATCCTTAGGTTTCACGGTGGTTCTCCGTGCCGTTCCCGAAACGTCGGGAAGCGGCCTCGTATGGGTTGGTATGTGGAGGTGCCCCGTGCTGGGTCCCGTGATTCTCGCCGCGTCGCGCAGCGACCGGATGCGACGCCTGATCTCGGCGGCCCCGGTGACGAAGCAGGTCGTGGACCGCTTCATCCCCGGTGAGACGGTGGACGACATCGTCCCGATCATCGAGGAGCTGACCGGGCGCGGTCTGGAGTTGACGATGGACGTCGTCGGCGAGGACATCACCACCCCCGAGCAGGCCGCCGCCGCCCGCGACGCCTACCTGGCGCTGGTGGACCGCCTCGCGGAGCTCGGTCTCGGCGAGCGCGTCGAGATGTCCGTCAAGCTGTCGATGTTCGGCCAGGCGCTGGAAAACGGGCACGAACTGGCCCTCGCCAACGTCCGCCCGGTCGTCGAGGCCGCCGCCGCCATCGGCACGACCGTCACCCTGGACGCAGAGGACCACACCACCCTCGACTCGATGTTCACCATCCACGAGGAACTGCGCGAGGACCACCCCCAGACCGGCTGCGTCATCCAGGCCTACCTCTTCCGCACCGAGGCCGACGCCCGCCGCCTCGCCGCGAACGGCAGCCGCGTGCGACTCGTCAAGGGCGCCTACAAGGAGCCCGCCGAGGTCGCCCACCAGCAGAAACACGAGATCGACAAGGCGTACGTCCGGATCCTGAAGGTCCTGATGGAGGGCGAGGGATACCCGATGATCGGCTCCCACGACCCGCGCCTGATCTCCATCGCCCAGGAACTCGCCCGCAAGGCCGGCCGCAAGCCCGACGAGTACGAGTTCCAGATGCTGTACGGCATCCGCGGCGAGGAACACCTGCGCCTGGCCGCCGAGGGCCACCGCATGCGCGTCTACACGGCATACGGCACCGACTGGTACGGCTACTTCATGCGGAGGCTGGCGGAGAAGCCGGCGAACCTGCGGTTCTTCCTGCGGAGTGTGATCAGTCATGGCTGATGTGACGAGGCTGCGTCGCGGCTTCGGCCGGGGGTTCGGGGGTTGTCCCCCGGGGAGGCGCAGCATGCGGAGGCTGGCGGAGAAGCCGGCGAACCTGCGGTTCTTCCTGCGGAGTGTGATCAGTCATGGCTGATGTGACGAGGCTGCGTCGCGGCTTCGGCC
>NZ_JARGEF010000022.1:43802-54462 GCF_033794725.1 Streptomyces sp. ID05-39B
GGGGGTCCGGGGGTTGTCCCCCGGGGAGGCGCAGCATGCGGAGGCCGGCGGAGAAGCCGGCGAACCTGCGGTTCTTCGTACGAAGCATGCTCACCAAGGGCTGAACCACCATCGCTCACGAAGGAGTTACGGACATCATGGACGCTGTGACCCAGGTCCCCACCCCCGTCAACGAGCCGGTGCACGGCTACGCCCCCGGCTCGCCCGAGCGGGCCCGGCTGGAGGCCAGGCTCAAGGAACTGGCCGACAACCCGGTCGACCTGCCGATGACCATCGGCGGGGAGAAGCGGATGGGTGGCGGCGAGCGCTTCGACGTCGTGCAGCCGCACAACCACACGGCCCGCCTCGGCACCTACGCCAACGCCACCCGGCGGGACGCCCAGGACGCCCTCGACGCGGCCCTCGCCGCCGCGCCCGCCTGGCGAGCGATGGCCTTCGACGACCGCGCCGCGATCATCCTGCGCGCCGCCGAACTGCTGGCCGGCCCCTGGCGCGAGACCCTCGCGGCCTCCACCATGCTCGGCCAGTCGAAGACGGCCCAGCAGGCCGAGATCGACTGTCCCTGCGAACTGGTCGACTTCTGGCGCTTCAACGTCGCCTACGCCCGTCAGATTCTTGCCGAGCAGCCACCGGCGAACTCCCCGGGCGTGTGGAACCGGCTGGACCACCGTCCGCTGGAGGGCTTCGTCTACGCGATCACGCCGTTCAACTTCACGGCCATCGCGGGCAACCTGCCCACCGCGCCCGCCCTGATGGGCAACGTGGTGGTCTGGAAGCCGTCCCCGACCCAGACCCACGCCGCCGTGCTGCTGATGGCGCTCCTGGAGGAGGCCGGGCTGCCCAAGGGCGTCATCAACCTCGTCACCGGCGACGGCATCGAGGTCTCCGAGGTCGCCCTCGAACACCGCGACCTGGCCGGCATCCACTTCACCGGCTCGACGAAGACCTTCCAGTACCTGTGGAAGACCGTCGGCGCCAACATCGAGAAGTACCGCTCCTACCCGCGTCTGGTCGGCGAGACCGGCGGCAAGGACTTCGTCGTCGCCCACCCGAGCGCCGACCCGGCCGTGCTGAAGACCGCCCTGACCCGCGGTGCCTTCGAGTACCAGGGCCAGAAGTGCTCGGCGACCTCACGCGCGTACATCCCGGCGTCGATCTGGAACTCCGGCTTCAAGGAGGAGTTCGCCGCCGAGGTCGACTACCTCACCATGGGTGACGTGACCGACCTGTCGAACTTCCTCGGCGCGGTCATCGACGAGCGGTCCTTCGCCAAGAACAAGGCCGCGATCGACCGCGCGAAGGCCGACCCGGCCTGCACGATCGTCGCGGGCGGCAGCTACGACGACTCGGTCGGCTACTTCGTGCGCCCGACGGTCGTCGAGTGCACCGACCCGGAGAACGAGGTCTTCACGACCGAGTACTTCGGCCCGTTCCTCGCCGTGCACGTCTACGAGGACGACCGCTACGACGAGATGCTGACGCAGATGGAGTCGGTGTCCGACTACGCCCTCACCGGGTCGGTCATCGCGGGCGACCGCGCGGCGGCGGCGTACACGATGGAGAAGCTGCGTTACGCGGCCGGCAACTTCTACATCAACGACAAGTCGACCGGTGCCGTCGTCGGCCAGCAGCCCTTCGGCGGTGGTCGCGCCTCCGGCACCGACGACAAGGCCGGCGCCCCGCAGAACCTGATGCGCTGGACCCTGACCCGCGCCATCAAGGAGACGCTGGTCCCGCCGACCGACTACACCTACCCGCACATGGGCTGACAGCCCTCGTACCTCGGACGGGCCAGGTCTTCGCCGACCTGGCCCGTCGGCATGTCCGGGCGGGCAGACTGGCCGTATGACGTGGACCGAGGAGAAGGTGACGGCCGACGACGGGGCACGGCTCTGGACGGCGCGCGCGGGGGAGGGCGAGCCGCTGGTGCTGTGCCACGGCGGGCCCGGCCTGTGGGACATGTTCGACGAGGTCGGCGGTGAACTCGCCGGCCGGGCAGCCGTGTTCCGCTGGGACCAGCGCGGGTGCGGGCGCTCGCAGCGCAGCGACGGCCCGTGGACGACCGAGCGGTTCGTGGCCGACCTGGACGCCGTACGCGACCGCTTCGACCTGGGGAGGATGGCGCTGCTCGGCCATTCCTGGGGCGCCCAGCTCGCGTTGGCCTACACGCTCGCCCACCCGGAGCGGGTGAGCACCCTGGTCTACGTCAGCGGAACGGGCATCGGGCCCGACGCCGAGTGGCATCCCGCCTACCGGGAGAACTTCCTCGCCCGGCTCGGTGAGCATCCGGAACGGCTCGCCCGCTGGCGGGAGTTGACCGGCCGCCGCCTCTTCACCGACGAGGAGGCGCGGGAGCGGGCCGTGCTCCAGTGGTCCGTCGAGTTCGAGGACCGGGACCGGGCGCTGGAGCTGGCCGGGCGGATGGCCGACCCCTGGTTCGGGGTGGCAGCCGAGTGCAGCAAGGTCCTCAACGAGGAACGCAAGCGCGTGTGGGGCACGCCCGCGCTGTTCACCGCCTGCGAGTCCCTCGACGTACCCGTCGTGATCGTGGACGGGGCGCGGGACATCCGCCCGCGCTCGGCCGTGGACTCCCTGGAACGGGCCCTTCCGGACGTTCGCCGGGTGACCTTGCCGACGGCCGGGCACCTGCCGTGGGCGGAGGACCCGGAGGGCTTTTGGGAGGCGGTCACCGCGGCGATCGGCTGATCAGCTGGTTCGGCCTCGTCCTCTTACGAAAGTGCAGGTCAGCAGGGGTGGGACAGGCGTGCCGTCTCAGATAGTAGGAAGTCCGAGTAATTGTAGAGACAGGCGCGGGCTCCTCCCTTAGTTTTGTAGGAGCCGAACGTCTCGCTCGACCAAGCGAATGGCGGTCGTGAGCCGGGCCCCGTGCAGGCAACCCCTGCGGGCACCGCTCCCCGGCCCATCTGGGGGCACCTCCCACGCCGTTGAGGCAGTGGGGGAGTTTCGCAAAGACCCGCCGCACTCCCTGTTCTCGAATGGAGTCGATTTCCCATGGCCGAGACGACTGTCCGCCGCCGAGTCCGCCACACCTCCCGCACGAGCGAGTCCGACCGCAAGAACGCCGCCGCGGCCCTGCAGCGCGCCCTCGACCGCCGTGACAACGGCGGCGAGACGGGCCACTGACGAGCCACCGACCGGCCGTTGACCTGCCCTGACGGGCCGCTGACCGGCGGCCGCACGAGCCACTGAGTGGCCGCAGGTCGCGGATTCAGGGTCACCCCACAGTCCGGGAGCCGCTCCCGCACGGGGTGTGACGCGGGTCCTGGACGGGACTCCAGGACCCGCGTTGCACTCCGGTCCGGTCGCCGGGTCGCCCGGTCGCCGGTCCGACCGCCCGTTCCGCCACCCCCTGTTCCAGCACGCGCCTGTTCCGCCACGCGCCGTGTCCGTATCGCGGACGGTCCATGTCATCCCCTGGGACGCCGAGTAGGGTGCTCACATGTCTCGCAGCATCGATCTCGCAGTGATCCCCGGTGACGGCATCGGCCAGGAAGTCGTGGCCGAGGGTCTCAAGGTCCTCTCCGCCGTCCTTCCGCAGGATGTGAAGCTGGAGACGAAGGAGTTCGACTTCGGCGCCCGGCGCTACCACGCCACCGGTGAGACCCTCACCGAAGCCGACCTCGACGCGCTGAAGAAGCACGACGTGATCCTGCTCGGCGCCATCGGCGACCCGTCGGTGCCGTCCGGCGTCCTGGAACGCGGCTTCCTGCTCAAGCTCCGCTTCGCCTTCGACCACCACGTCAACCTGCGGCCCAGCAAGCTGCTGCCGGGTGTGGAGACCCCCCTCAAGGGTGAGCCCGCGATCGACTTCGTGGTCGTCCGCGAAGGTACCGAGGGCCCGTACACCGGCAATGGCGGCACCATCCGCAAGGGCACCGAGCACGAGGTCGCCACCGAGGTCTCCGTGAACACGGCCTTCGGTGTCGAGCGCGTCGTCCGTGACGCCTTCGCCCGCGCCCAGGCCCGCCCCCGCAAGAAGCTCGCACTGATCCACAAGAACAACGTGCTGACCTTCGCGGGCCACCTGTGGACCAACATCTTCAACAAGGTGGCCGAGGAGTTCCCCGAGGTCACCACCGAGTACATGCACGTGGACGCGGCGACCATCTACCTGGTCACCCAGCCCGAGCGCTTCGACGTGATCGTCACCGACAACCTCTTCGGCGACATCATCACCGACCTCGCCGCGGCCGTCTCCGGCGGCATCGGCGTCGCCGCGAGCGGCAACATCAACCCCTCCGGCGACTTCCCGTCCATGTTCGAGCCCGTGCACGGCTCGGCCCCGGACATCGCGGGCCAGGGCAAGGCCGACCCCACCGCCACGGTCCTGTCCGTCGCCCTCCTGCTGCGCCACCTCGGCTACGAGTCCGAGGCCGCCCGCATCGAGGACGCGGTCACCACCGACCTCGCGGAGCGCACGGGCAAGCCGGCCCGCTCCACCTCCGAGATCGGCGACGCGCTCGCCGTACGAGTAGCCGGCTGACGCCCGCGCCACCTCGACATCATTCGAAGCCGCCGGGTCGCATCCGCACCCGGCGGCTTTCGCATGTCCCCCGCCGGGTGCCACCATCGACCCCGGGCCGCCTTTCACCCTGTTTCTTCCACCGCCGGTCCCGCGCGATAATCGAACGCGGAGCCGCGGAATGAGGGAATGCTCGGACGTCCCAGCACTGGGCGTACAGGAACGAAAGCGGCCCGTCACTACAACACCGGTGAAGGACAACCACTCATGACGACGCCCACGATCGAGCTCAAGCCCTCCGCCAGCCCGCTCTCCGACGCCGAGCGCACCGCGATCCTGGCGAACCCCGGCTTCGGCCGCCACTTCACCGACCACATGGTGACGATCAAGTGGACCGAGGGCCGCGGCTGGCACGACGGCCAGCTCGTCCCGTACGCGCCGATCCCGCTCGACCCGGCGACCAACGTCCTGCACTACGCCCAGGAGATCTTCGAGGGCCTCAAGGCCTACCGCGGCCCCGACGGCTCCGTGGCCACCTTCCGCCCGGACCAGAACGCCAAGCGCTTCCAGCGCTCCGCCCGTCGCCTCGCCATGCCCGAGCTGCCGGTCGAGACGTTCGTCGAGGCCTGCGACGCCCTGGTCCGCCAGGACAAGGACTGGGTGCCCGCGCACGGCGGCGAGGAGTCCCTCTACCTGCGCCCCTTCATGATCGCTACCGAGGTGGGCCTGGGCGTGAAGCCGGCCAACGAGTACCTGTTCCTCGTCATCGCCTCCCCGGCAGGCGCCTACTTCGCCGGCGGGGTGAAGCCGGTCTCCATCTGGGTCTCCGAGGACCGGGTCCGTGCCGTCCCCGGCGGCATGGGCGACGCCAAGACGGGCGGCAACTACGCGGCCTCCCTGCTCGCCCAGGCAGAGGCCGCCGCCAAGGGCTGCGACCAGGTCTGCTACCTCGACGCGGTCGAGCACCGCTGGATCGAGGAACTGGGTGGCATGAACCTGTACTTCGTGTACGGCGATGCGTCCAAGGAGAAGCCGGTGATCGTCACGCCCACCCTCACCGGCTCCATCCTGGAGGGCGTCACCCGTGACTCTCTCCTTCAGGTCGCCCGCGACCTCGGCTTCGCGTCCGAGGAGGGCCGCGTCTCCCTGGAGCAGTGGCAGGCCGACGCCGCCAACGGGACGCTGACGGAGGTCTTCGCCTGCGGTACGGCCGCGGTCATCACCCCCGTCGGCACCGTCAAGCGCGCCGGCGGCGAGTGGCAGCACTCCGGCGGCGAGCCCGGCCCGGTCACCGTGAAGCTGCGCGAGGCGCTCCTCGACATCCAGCGCGGCAAGGCCGAGGACCGGCACGGCTGGATGCACGAGATCGGCTAGCTCGTACCCCGCGTCCGCAAGGGCCGCTTCGGACTTCTTGTCCGGGGCGGCCCTTTCGCGAGCCGTGGTCGCCGAAAGGGGAGCGGCGCCCCATGTCACACCGCCGCGCTCACTTCCCGCTTCCCGTTTCCCGGCGCCGGCGCCGGCGCCGACGACGCCCGCGACCCGCCGACGGCCATCGAGGGTGCCCGGCACCGCGACCTGGTAATACGACCTGGTGGTGCTGCTCGCGGAGGGCGTCTCGCGCGGCGCGTTCCGCCCGGTCGATCCCGACGGGTCGCCGCCCGGCTGCGGGCACTGCTCGACGGCTTCTCCGTCCACTGGGCCGTCGTGCTGCGTGGCATCGAGCGTGAGCGGGTCCTCGGGCTGCGTGGCATCGAGCGTGAGCGGGCCGTCGGGCTGCGTGGCATCGAGCGTGAGCGGGTCCTCGTGCTGCGTGGCATCGAGCGTGAGCGGGCCGTCGGGCTGCGTGGCACCGACCGTGAGCGGGTCCTCGTCCTGCGCGGCACCGACCGTGCGCAGGTCGTCGGGCAAGTGGCGGAGGTCCGTGACGGACGCCCTGCTCGCATCCTGAGACAGTCGGTGACCACCGGGCTGCCCTGTGCCAAACTCCCCTCGTGCTCTCGTTCGCCACGATTATTGGCAGCAGGCGCGCCGGTCCGCAGTGACCGCCACGTACGACCAGGTACGGGCGGCCATCGTGTCCTCGACCCGCGCGCAGACCTCTCGCTACCCGCGAGGGGTTTTTCGTTTTCCTGGCCCACCTTCAGCCGGGGGACAAGCGCGAGGGACCATGGGGGGACGGTGGAGCCGGTCATTCCGGTAGACCGAGATCCAAAACAGGAGCCTTGAGACCATGACGGAAACCAGCGAGCTCGACGACTCGTTCCACGTCTTCGACACCACCCTGCGCGACGGCGCCCAGCGCGAGGGCATCAACCTCACGGTCGCCGACAAGCTCGCGATCGCACGGCACCTGGACGAGTTCGGCGTCGGCTTCGTCGAGGGCGGCTGGCCCGGTGCCAACCCGCGCGACACCGAGTTCTTCGCCCGCGCGCGGGCCGAGATCGACTTCCAGCACGCCCAGCTCGTCGCCTTCGGCGCCACCCGCCGGGCGGGCGCCAAGGCCGCGGAGGACCCCCAGGTCAAGGCGCTGCTCGACTCCGGCGCCGACGTGATCACGCTGGTCGCCAAGTCGCACGACCGGCACGTGGAACTGGCTCTGCGCACCACGCTGGACGAGAACCTCGCCATGGTCGGCGACACCGTGTCCTTCCTGAAGGGCCAGGGCCGCCGCGTCTTCGTCGACTGCGAGCACTTCTTCGACGGCTACCGCGCGAACCCCGAGTACGCCAAGGCCGTCGTCCGCGCCGCCGCGGAGGCCGGCGCCGATGTCGTCGTCCTCTGTGACACCAACGGCGGCATGCTTCCCGCCCAGATCCAGGCCGTCGTCTCCACCGTCCTCGCCGACACCGGCGCCCGCCTCGGCATCCACGCCCAGGACGACACCGGCTGCGCCGTCGCCAACACCCTCGCCGCCGTCGACGCCGGCGCCACCCACGTGCAGTGCACGGCCAACGGCTACGGCGAGCGCGTCGGCAACGCCAACCTGTTCCCGGTCGTCGCCGCCCTGGAACTGAAGTACGGCAAGAAGGTGCTGCCGGAGGGCCGGCTGCGCGAGATGACCCGCATCTCGCACGCCATCGCGGAGGTCGTCAACCTCACGCCCTCCACGCACCAGCCGTACGTCGGTGTCTCGGCCTTCGCCCACAAGGCCGGCCTGCACGCCTCCGCGATCAAGGTCGACCCGGACCTGTACCAGCACATCGACCCCGAGCTGGTGGGCAACACCATGCGGATGCTGGTCTCCGACATGGCAGGCCGCGCCTCGATCGAGCTGAAGGGCAAGGAACTCGGCATCGACCTCGGCGGCGACCGCGACCTGGTCGGCCGGGTCGTCGCCCGGGTCAAGGAACGCGAGCTGCAGGGCTACACCTACGAGGCGGCCGACGCCAGCTTCGAGCTGTTGCTGCGCGCCGAGGTCGAGGGCCGGCCCCTGAAGTACTTCGAGGTCGAGTCCTGGCGGGCCATCGTCGAGGACCGCCCCGACGGCAGCCACGCCAACGAGGCCACCGTCAAACTGTGGGCCAAGGGTGAGCGCATCGTCGCCACCGCCGAGGGCAACGGCCCGGTCAACGCCCTCGACCGGTCCCTGCGCGTGGCTCTGGAGAAGATCTACCCCCAGCTCGCCAAGCTCGACCTGGTGGACTACAAGGTCCGCATCCTGGAGGGCGTCCACGGCACCCAGTCCACGACCCGCGTCCTCATCTCCACCACCGACGGAACCGGCGAGTGGTCCACGGTGGGCGTCGCCGAGAACGTGATCGCCGCGTCCTGGCAGGCTCTGGAGGACGCCTACACCTACGGACTCCTGCGCGCGGGGGTGACTCCGGCCGAATAAGCCACAGGCCGCAGTCACAGTCCTGCTCCGGCTGCCCTACTTTGCCCCTGTACGGGGTAGCTTCGAAGTATGAAGGTCGCACTTTCGATCCGAGGCTTCGCCGGACTGCTCCTCGCGCTGGCGCTCGCCGCACTGACCCTGGTGACGGCGGGCGCCCCGCGCGCCGCGGCCGACACCAGCGTGTCGACGATCGCCGCGGCCCTGCGCGAGAGCCCCGTCTACGTCGACCCGGCGGCGTCCGCCGACTTCTCCCAGGCGGACGCCCACGCCCTCCAGAAGACGATCGAGGACGCCGACAAGCCCGTCTTCGTCGCCGTCCTCCCGGCCGGCTACCCGACCGGGAACCTCTTCACCGACCTGCGCACCGCCACCGGCGTGACCGGTCTCTACGCGATCCGCCTCGGCGACCGCTTCGACGCCCGCGCCGACCCCTCCGTCCTGCCGGCGTCGGCCGTGCGCAACCTCGTCACCAGCGTCCAGGGCGAGAACGACGCCACCGCCCAGCTCGACGCCTTCACCGACCGGGCCCTCGCCAACATGGGCGGCTCGGCGCCCGCGAGCTGGGACTCCTCGGGCAGCGGCGGCGGAGTGTCGACGACAGGCCTGATCACCGCGGGCGTCCTGGTCGCGGCCGGCGGCGCGGGCGCGTACACGCTCGTACGCCGTAACCGCAGGCGGCACGCGGACGAGCAGCGGGCCGCCCTCGAACGGCTCCGCGTCGTCGTCGACGAGGACGTCACCGCCTACGGCGAGGAACTCGACCGGCTCGACTTCCACCCCGGCGAACCCGGCGCCGACGACGCGATGCGCGGCGACTACGAGCACGCCCTCGACGCCTACGAGAAGGCCAAGTCGGCCATGGCGGGCGCGACGAGACCGGAGGACGTGCGCCCGGTCACCGAGACCCTGGAGGACGGCCGCTTCGCCCTGGCCCGGCTCGCCGCCCGCCGGGCCGGCGAGCCGCTGCCCGAGCGCCGCCCGCCGTGCTTCTTCGACCCGCGCCACGGCCCTTCCGTCGCCGACGCCACCTGGACGCCGCCCGGCGGGGCCGCCCGCGAGGTGCCGGTCTGCGCGGCGGACCGCACCCGCCTCGCGGACGGCCGCGATCCGGTGGTCCGCCAGGTCGACACCGACTACGGCCGCCGCCCCTACTGGGAGGCGGGCCCCGCCTACGGCCCCTGGGCGGGCGGCTACTTCGGCGGCGGACTGCTGCCCGGTCTGCTCGTCGGCACCATGCTGGGCAGCCTGATGGCCACCCCCACCTATGCCTCCGACTACGGCAGCGGCTACGGCGACTTCGGTGGCGGCTACGAGGGCGGCGACGTGTCCGGGGCGGACTTCGACACCGGCAGCTTCGGTGACTTCGGCGGCGGGGGAGGGGGCTTCGGCGGCGGAGGAGACTTCGGCGGCGGCTTCTGACCGAAGGCCGGATACGGCGCGCATGCGCGTCCACGGGCCCGGCGCTGGACGCGCCGGGCCCGTGGACGTCGTACGAAGAGATGCGGAGCCGGAGTGGATCAGAGAGAGGCCGCCGCCGAGGCTATGGCCGAGGCGAACGTGGAGACCTCGCTGTAGACGCCGGGCGCGTTGGGCCGGGCGCAGCCGATGCCCCAGCTGACGATGCCGACCTGGATCCAGGCGTTGGCCGCGTCCCGGCGGAACATCGGGCCGCCCGAGTCGCCCTGACAGGTGTCGACGCCGCCGGCCGCGTACCCGGCGCAGATCTCGTCGCTCGCGACCAGGCCGCTGTAACCGCGGTAGGAACGGCAGGTGGCGTCACTGACGAACGGCACGGTCGCCTTCAGCATGTACCGCTGCTGGGAGCCGCCCTCGGTGGCCGCACCCCAGCCGGCCACGGTGAAGGTGCCGGTGTTGTACTGCGTGGTGGTGGCGATCTTCAGGGTCGGCAGGTTGATGGGCTGCGCGAGCTTGATGAGTGCCCAGTCCTTGCCGTTGCCGTTGTAGCCGGGGGCCCGGTACACGTACGTGGAGCGGACCTGGACGCGGCCCGTGCCGGACTGGAGGTCCACGACGCCGGCGGTGGCGGTGATGCCGGTGTTGGCGCCGGTCGAGCCCACGCAGTGTGCGGCCGTGAGCACGATCTGCTGGGTGTAGAGCGCGCCGCCGCAGCCCATGGAGAGCCGGACCATGAACGGGAACTCGCCCTGCGCGGCACGGGTTCCGCCCACGACCGGCGAGGGGGCGGCCTGGGCGGACGAGACGGGCTGAAGGCTGGCGATCGCGAGGGCGGCGGCGCCGACGGCCGCGAGTCTCTTGAGCGCGGTGAGGAGCTTCTTCAACGTGATGCCTTTCGTGGGGGGTTGATGTGGGGGGGGTTGATG